>JBAVOA010000456.1:0-2388 GCA_049691635.1 Aestuariivirga sp.
GCCATCGCGTCAATGCCCGCTTCAACATTGGCGCGGTTGTGGGTGAGCGGAACGATAGCGGACTTCGCACAGCCAGCCCAGGGGCCGTCGGTGGCCGCAAGGGTTTCGGCAGAGATGATGCGTTGATCATACTTGGCCTGGTTCTTCTGACGGACCATAAGGCCGGCCGTAGTGAAGGTGGCGGCTTGTGTCAAGGTCATGCCTGTCGTTTCATCGGGGGTCGGATCGGGAACCGGATCCGGGGTGTCGGCATCTTCATCAATATAGGTGCCGGCATAGTTCACGCCCTTAAAGGAAGAGCTGTAGGGTGAGCGATTCCGGATCGAGGGCGTGTCCGGCGAAAAATAGGCTGGAAACAGTGTGGCGGGCGTTGCCGTGGTTGGCGCCGCGTCATTTACGTTATAGTCCAATCCGGAAGCCGCCGATCCGGTCATGCGGGCTTCAACGCAACCATTCCACGTCAGGTGAGTCGAGCTCGAGGTCTTCAGCTTGCCCCAGGCCATATAGTTGTTCCAGGCCGGGTCGGTGAAGTTGAGTTTTGAGAGGGGATTGAGGCCGGTGGTGTCAACCCAGGAGGATTTGTAGTCATAGGCACCGGGGTCCAACCGGACTGCTGCGGCAAATGGAACAAGGGCCACGCGTATAAACTCACTCTGCGGAACTGAGCCTACCGAGCCGGAGTAAAGGGTGTTCAACAGTTGATGGGCAGCAGCCTTGGCACCCTCGATCTTGCCGCTGCTGGCCATGGACCCGGTGGTATCCATCACCATTGCCAATTCAATTGGCCGCATGGCCTTCATCACCTGGGAGTGGGCATGCAGATTGATTTGCTCAATGCCCGTCAATTTCATGATCGTCGTCGGGAAATCATGGCTGGCGTAAAGGTCGATAGTTGATCCCGTAATAACGATGTTCACGGCCATATCAGGATTGCTGCCGTATTGCGGCGTGTAATTCTCGGCCATGTACTGCCGGGCAAAGGCTTCAAGCTCGGCAATCCGGCTGGCCTGCTGACTTGTGCTCAGACCTGCAAGACTGGCGCGGTCATCGGCGGCCACAGCCAGGGTTGCCGCATCCACGGCGGCATCGAAGGCAACCTGCTCGCGGTTGATGCGGACTGTGTCAATGGCGGCACCGGCGGCAAGGAACATGGGAAGTGCTGCAACCGCGGTGATCTGGGTGACTGAGCCCAGATGATTTTTGCGGAACGCCTTCAATTTCTTGTTGGTTGACGCTAGGAAACCATCAATAGAATTACGCATATTGGCCTCTCCTGAGGAATGAATATCAGGAGTGGTCTAGGCCAAGCGCGTGAAAGACAAGTTTCGCGAACCTGTTGAATTTTAGACACTTTCTAGAAATTCAAAAGAAACGCATCGGTGGCAAATTCTTAACTAAGGCAATCGTTCAAATTTTATCCGACCGGTTTACATATTCGGATAATTCGGTCCTTCACCGCCCTGCGGCACCACCCAATTGATGTTCTGTGACGGGTCTTTGATGTCACAGGTCTTGCAGTGGACGCAGTTCTGATGGTTAATCTGGAAGCGGGGCGGCTTGCCCGCTTCCATTATCACTTCATAAACCCCAGCGGGACAATAGCGCTGGGCGGGCTCATCCCACATGGGGAGATTGACCGCAATCGGAATGCCGGCGTCCTTCAGTTTGAGATGGACGGGTTCGTCTTCCTCGTGATTGGTGGCCGAGAAGGCCACATTTGTGAGGCGGTCGAAGGACAGCACGCCGTCGGGCTTGGGATAGTTAATAATCTTGCAACTGGCTGCGGGCTTCAGCGTTGCGCTGTCGGGCTTGCCATGTTTCCATGTGCCGAGGCCGAAGCCGAAAAGCGTGTTCAGCCACATGTCCAGCGCGCCCAGCACGACGCCGCCCACGAGTCCGAGCCTGGACCACATGGGTTTCACATTTTTAACCCTCTTCAGGTCCTGATAGACCCAGGACTTCTTGTAGGCTGCTTCATATGAAGCAAGTTCATCGCCTGCGCGCCCTTCATTCAAGGCGGCGAAGGCTGCTTCGGCCGCCATCATGCCGGTCTTCATGGCATTATGGGAGCCCTTGATGCGCGGCACATTCACAAAGCCCGCCGCGCAACCGATCAAGACGCCGCCGGGGAAGTAAAGCTTGGGAACCGATTGGTAACCACCTTCGGTAATGGCGCGGGCACCATAGGCCACGCGGCGGCCGCCTTCGAGCACTTGCGAGATCAGCGGATGGTGCTTGAAACGCTGGAATTCCATGTAGGGATAGAGGTGCGGGTTCTGGTAGTTGAGATGGACCACGAAGCCTATGGACACCAGATTGTCTTCCAGGTGGTACATAAAGCTGCCGCCGCCGGCCTTGGCGCCGAGAGGCCAGCCCATGGTGTGGGTA
>JBAVOA010000457.1:0-4456 GCA_049691635.1 Aestuariivirga sp.
CCATATCCTCCGCATCCTCCTCCGCAGCCGCCGCCATCTCCGCCAATGCCAACGTCTGCTCCCAACCAAACTTCAATTCTTGGCCCACTGAAAGCAAAGCCTCCACTGGCAAGGCCAAGAACAGCGGTCGCGGAATACTGCAACGCACCCCATTCGACCGAGCCATACAGCAGACTTACCGCCGCAAGCACAGCCACCGGGCCATAGAACCATCTGCGGGGAATCATGAAATTGTGGGTAGAAATCCGGTCCCAGAGTTCGTGATCGCGCATTGCCTAACCTCATTTCATAGAGTTATGGAAAACGGCGTGAAGGAGAGAATGTCATCTTTTCCTCTATAGTTGAAGAGCGCCGGCCCGGACGCCTATATTGCGGGTTTCAAGGCAGTGCAGTGATATTCGCAGGAATACCACCTAGCGGCGGCTCTTGAAGAAATCCTTCAACAGCGTTTCGGCGCGCTGTCCGCCGATGCCGCTGTAAACTTCCGGCCGGTGATGGCAGGCGAGTTGCGTGAAAAATACCGGGCCATTTTCGACGGCGCCCATTTTTTCGTCGGATGCCGCGAAATAGAGCCGCCTGATGCGGGCGAAGGACATGGCGGCGGCGCACATGGCGCAAGGTTCAAGGGTTACGTAGAGGTCGCAATCAATCAGGCGTTCGGAACCCAGCATCGCGGCGACTTCGCGAATGGCCAGCATCTCCGCATGGGCCGTAGGATCACGATCGCCCAAGGTTTGATTTCCGAAGGCGGCCAAAATATTACCCAATTTGTCGGTGATCACCGCACCGACAGGGACTTCACCCCTTTCGGCTGCCTTTTCGGCCTCGGTGAAGGCCCGCAACATGGGCTCTGGTAGTTTGTGCGTCATCGTGCGACATCAACCCTAAAGTGAAGTCGAGGTCAAGATGAGTGAATTTGAAGGGGAACGGATTGCCAAGGTCATCGCCCGCGCCGGCGTGTGCTCCAGGCGTGAAGCGGAGCAACTGATTCTTGATGGCCATGTGACCCTAAACCACAAAGTCCTCAAGACCGCCGCCATCAACGTGACGGATGCCGACCAGATCCGCATCAATGGCAAGCCTCTCCCGCAAAAGGAGGAGTCAAAACTCTGGCGCTATCACAAGCCCGAAGGCCTGGTGGTGAGCCACAAGGACCCGCAGGGGCGGCCATCGGTGTTTGACAAATTGCGCGAGCAGTTGCCGCGCGTGGTGTCCATCGGCCGCCTTGATATCAATACGGAGGGCCTGCTGCTTCTCACCAATGACGGCGAGGTGGAGCGCCTGATGGAGTTGCCCTCGACGGGCTGGATCAGGCGTTACCGGGTGCGGGCCTATGGGAAGATCGATGATGCGGGGCTGGCCAAGCTGATTGGCGGGATTGAGGTCGAGGGCGTGCGCTACGGCCCGGTGGAAGCCAAGATCGAAAAGTCCCAGGGTGACAATGTCTGGATGACGGTGGCGATCCGCGAAGGCAAGAACCGTGAAGTGAAGAAGATTTGCGAGCACCTTGGCCTGCAGGTGAACCGCCTGATCCGCACCGGCTTCGGGCCCTTCCAGCTCGGCGAATTGAAGCGCGGCGGCATCGAGGAAGTGCCGAAAAAATTCTGGCAGGAGCAATTGGGCGGAAAATTCGGAAAGACTGATGCGGATCGTCGGCGGAAAGTTTAAGGGGCGCCAGCTCGCAACCCCTGCCGGTCAATCCACCCGGCCCACGTCCGACCGGGTGCGGGAAGCGGTGTTCAATATACTGGCCCACGGCATCGCCGGACTTGAATTGGAAGGAGCGCGGGTGCTGGACCTGTTTGCAGGCAGTGGGGCATTGGGTTTTGAGGCCCTGTCACGCGGCGCTCGGCACTGCCAGTTTGTCGATGAAAGTGCCGAGGCGCGCGGGATGGTGCGGACCAATGCGGACAAGCTCGGTGTCATCGGCCAGTGTAAGATCTGGCGGCGGGAAGCCACCGATCTTGGACCCTGCGCGCCGCTGCCGAAGTTTGATCTGATCTTCGCCGACCCGCCCTATGGCAAGGGGCTGGGCGAGAAAGCCCTTGCCTCGCTCGTCCAAGGCGCGTGGATCAATGAAGGCGGCATTGTGGTTCTGGAAGAAATCGAGAAAGCGGAAGTTCCGGAGACTGCCGGCCTCAAACTGATTGATGAGCGCAGCTATGGCGAGACGAAGGTACGGTTCTACCGCTTTGGCTCAACGTCTGCCGAATAGCCTTTCGATATCGGCGAGTTTCAATTCCACGAAGGTTGGCCTGCCGTGGTTGCATTGACCGGAGTTTGGCGTGACTTCCATTTCGCGGAGCATCGCGTTCATTTCGTCGGGCTTGAGCTTGCGGCCGGAGCGCACGGAGTTGTGGCAGGCCATGGTCGCCAGCACGTGGTTGATGCGTTCATCGACGGCGGTGGTCTCGCCCAATTCCGCCAATTCGTCGGCGATGTCCTTCACAACGCCTGCCATTTCGGCTTGACCAAGGGCGGCAGGAATTTCGCGGAGCAGCACCGCCCCGTCGCCGAAGGGCTCAAGCACAAGGCCGGACTTCGCCAGCAAGGCTTGCGCATCGCTGAGACGCTCCACATCGCTTGGCTCAAGGTCAATGACCTGGGGCACGAGCAAGGGCTGGGTTGCAATGCCTTTGCCGGCACGTTCACGTTTCAGGCGCTCATAGACCAGGCGTTCATGGGCGGCGTGCTGGTCAACCAGGACTATGCCGGTTTTGGTTTGGGCTACGATATAGTTGTCATGGAACTGCGCGCGCGCCGTGCCAAGCGGAAAATCTTCGGTGAACGGGGGCTCGGCCACGGGGGCTGACAGCGGCATATTCATTTCAAAGGCCGCTTGGCGCTCAGAAAAACCGCCATAGGTTGGCGTGGTCATGGGCCGGAAGCTCGACACCGTGGAGCGGCCCATATAGGTGTTCGAAACCATGCCCTTGCCGGCCAAGCTGGCGCGGATGGTTGATACGATAAGGCTGCGCACGAATGCGCTATCCCTGAAGCGCACTTCGGATTTGGCCGGATGGACATTCACATCCACGCGGTCCGGCGGGCAGGTCAAGAACAACACGAGGGCCGGAAATCGGGCGCGCGACATGAGATCGGCATAGGCACCGCGAATGGCACCTGCGATGAGCTTGTCACGCACCGGCCTGCCGTTGACGAAGGCGAACTGCATGTTGCCTTGGGCCCTGTTGTAAGTCGGGAGTCCGGCGAAGCCTGCAACTTTCAAACCATCGCGCTCGCCAGAAAACGCAACGGCATTTTCCTTGAACTCGCTTCCCATGATGCGGGCAACGCGGGCCTCGCGGGATTCATTTGCCGGCGAGTCGATCATGCGGCGTTCTTCGGTCACGAAGGTAAAGCCCGTGGCCGGATGGGCGAGTGCCAGCCTCCGCACCACATCGGCGGCCTCGGCTGTTTCTGTGCGGTCAGTCTTCAGAAATTTCAGGCGCGCTGGCGTTGCATAAAAAAGATCGCGGACCTCGATTTCCGTTCCCTGGGCAAGCGAGGTTGGCCGCAGCTCCTGGCGCTCGCCGCTTTCAATGCGCAGGATACTTGCCTCGTCTGCCCCCAACAGCCGGGACGACAGGCTCATGCGGCTTACGGAGGCAATCGAGGGAAGCGCCTCGCCCCGGAAGCCCAGGGTTCTGATGTCGATGAGATTGTCGTCGCTGAGCTTGGAGGTCGCATGACGCTCGATGCACAGGGCCAGATCATCAGGGGCCATGCCCGAGCCATTGTCGGTAACGCGGATGAAGGCCTTGCCGCCGCCCCGGAAGGCCACGTCAATTTGCGTGGCGCCGGCATCGAGAGCATTTTCGACAAGCTCTTTCACCACGCTTGCGGGGCGTTCAATGACTTCGCCCGCGGCAATGCGGTTGATGGTGCCTTCTGAAAGCCGGTGGATTCGCATGGGTGCCAGTCTAGCTCATCAGCCAGGGAAATGGCAGCGGTCGCGCCGGCTATGAGCTGGCGCTAGTAACCGGCCAATCGCGCCAACATCAGCACCAGTCCAATGACCCCTACAGCCCAGGCTGCCGTTCGCATATAGACGACACCTGAGAGATAGAGGGGGAGATAGAGAATACGGGCGATAATCCAGAGTGTCGCCCCGATGCCGCCCGTATGCTGTGTGGCGATAAGTGCCAGATCGAGAGCTACAAATGGCACGAGATTCTCGACATAATTTGCGAGCGCGCGATCGGCGCGGCCGTAGGCCAAACCCTTGGGCGTCTTATTTTCATCGCGCGGACTGAACAAATAGGCATCGCCGAATTCCGCACGTGCGGTAAAAGCCTGGCACAGCACATGGGCAAGCCACAACACTACACTCAGCTCAAGGCAAAGAAGTTCGCTCATCGATTTTGCTCCCAGACGATCATGCCTAACGTCCTGTCAGGCCGCAGCCACCGCTTGTTAGCCTGACAACGGCGGGAAACAATGCACGTCGCAAGTG
>JBAVOA010000458.1:0-3417 GCA_049691635.1 Aestuariivirga sp.
GTGGAGTGGCACTGCAGCGAAGCCGATTTGGACCAGGACCTGTTCTGCAAACTGCAGAACAGCATGGGCGCGATTGATACCCTGGCGTTCCGCAGTCTCGGCGCTGCAAGGTATCGCGCGTCTGACGGACGGGAACTCGGCCGTGATGAAATGTTCCATATCCTGCGCAAGGCTTCCGTCCGCAACTGGTATCTGGTGCAGCCCTGGCTCAAGAACCATCCAAGTATTGCTGATTTTGCGGTTGATTCCCTGGTGACCATCCGTGTCGTGACATGCCTCAACGAGGCTGGCGCGCCGGAGGTGACGCTTGCCATGCTGCGCGTCCTGGCCAAGCTGGAACCCACATGGACCGATGTGCCTGACGAGGAATACGCCACGCCGATTGACCTTGCTACGGGCCGCATGGGCCTCTTCACGGGCGACAGCATGCGGACGTCGCATTTGCGTTATGACAAGCATCTGGTGACCGGGCGGCAGATTGAAGGCACGGTCCTGGAAGAGTGGCCGGCGATACGCGATCTGGCCATCCGGGTTCACGCGGCTTTTCCCTACCGGGTTCTCATCGGGTGGGATATTGCGCTGACCGACAAGGGGCCCGTGGTGCTTGAAGGCAACAACAGCCTTGACGTGATGTTCCTGCAGCGGGTGCACGACACTCCGGCCGGGCGCACGCGCATGGGGGAATTGCTGAACTACCACCTGCGTGCGCTGGAAGCGGAGCGGGTGGGGATGGGCGGGCGGATCAGGGAGTTGGGAGCAGAGACAGTTAAGTAGAAACAGATCTTCCAAGATATGAATTTAGTCCTTGACACCGCGCGGTGGTTGGGCTAGAAACGGCCATTCTCCAAAATTGTAATTCCCGCTGATGAGCGCCAGGCTCCTGGAAACAGGGGTATCGCTGAAATCCAACTGGCTGTTCCCATGAAGGCCATGGTAAAACATTTGCGGGGGGTGTTTGAGTGATGGGCTGGAGATAGCCATGACACAGGATGTCAAAGACCTTTTGGCCCGGGCAATGTCCCATGCCGTGGCCTACCGCGAAAAAGTCACCCATGATTCCCACATGCCATCGGCTGACTATCATGACATGCTTGAGCGGGTGGCAGCGCCTGTGCCGGAAGAGGGCATGGACGCTACCGAGATGATCGATGCTTTGGCTGAGGCGGCCGAACCCGGACTGATGCCGATCGTAGGCCCGCGATTTTTCGGTTGGGTTATGGGGGGCTCGCATCCCGCAGGGGTGGCCGCTGACTGGCTGGTTTCGGCGTGGGGACAGAATACCGGGTATCATTCGCCAACGCCTGCGACGGCTGCCATCGAAGAATTGGCCGAACGCTGGCTGGTGGAGATCCTGGACCTGCCTATTGGCAGTTCGGTGGGTTTCTGCACGGGAGCAACGGTTGCCAATGGTATCGGGCTCGCTGCGGCGCGGACAGGAGTGCTGCTCAAGGCGGGATGGGATCCGGATGCCGATGGCTTGTTCGGGGCACCGCCCGTCGAGGTGCTGATCGGGGCCGATGCCCATTCATCGCTGTACGCGTCGCTGCAGTTGATCGGCTTTGGCTCCAAACGGGTGACCAAGATCGACACTGACGATCAAGGCCGCATTCTGCCAGCCGCCTTGGAAAAAGCGATTGGCGGGAAGCCAGGGCCGAGGATCGTGATCACGCAGGCCGGGCAGATCAACACCGGGGCATTTGATCCGTTTACGGACATTATTGCGGTCGCCAAATCTGCCGGTGCCTGGGTGCATGTGGATGGAGCTTTTGGGCTTTGGGCAAGGGCCACACCAAGCTTACACCACCTGACCGAAGGCATCGAGGGGGCAGACTCCTGGGTGACCGACGGCCATAAGTGGCTGCAGGTGCCCTATGACTGCGGTTTTGCCATCGTCAGGGACAGGGCCATCCACCAGCGGGCGATGACGCAGTGGTCAAGCTATCTGCCGAGCATTGCGCATGGTGACCGGGTGCCCTCCGCCTTTGTGCCGGAACTGTCGCGGCGGGCACGGGGTGTTCCGGTTTATGCGGTGCTGAAAACGCTCGGGCGGCGGGGTGTGGCTGAGCTGGTGGCGCGGCATTGCGCGCTGGCCAAATATTTCGCTGAGCTTTTGGGCACGGAACCCGGCATCCGCGTGGTTAACACGGTCACCATCAATCAGGTAATCGTCAGCTTTGGCACCGGCGATAGCGCTAGCCGCCGGGCCGCCACGGAAGCCGTCATCGCGCGGGTGCAGAAGGATGGCGTGTGCTTTGCGGCGGGTGCCGAATGGCGCGGCGACTGGGTGATGCGGTTGTCGGTTACGTCACTGGCGACGACTGAAGAAGATATCGCGGTTTCGGCAGCGGCTATTGTTGAGGCTTGGCGAGCCTGGGAGGGCTCACGCCAAACGAATTTGCAAACCGGTCCAACCTAGATCAAAACCTGCTCTGCCCCCAAGAAACTGGATCATTCTGATTTAGTTCATTCCGCCGCCTCGATGCTGGGCGCGCGGCGCTTGAGGATTTCCTTGAGGTAGTGGCCGGTGTAGCTGCGTTTTTCGCGGGCTACTTCCTCCGGGGTTCCGGCGGCTACGATTTCGCCGCCGGCGTCGCCGCCTTCGGGGCCGAGGTCGATGATCCAGTCGGCGGTCTTTATGACTTCGAGATTGTGTTCGATGACGACGACGGAGTTGCCCTGGTTGACCAGTTCGTGGAGCACTTCGAGGAGTTTCTTGACGTCGTGAAAGTGAAGTCCGGTGGTGGGTTCATCCAGCAAATATAGTGTGCGGCCGGTGGCGCGTTTGGAGAGTTCCTTGGCCAGTTTCACGCGCTGGGCTTCACCCCCTGAAAGCGTTGTGGCCTGCTGGCCGACCTTGATGTAGCTGAGGCCCACACGCTCCAGGGTGTCCATCTTGTCGCGCACCGATGGCACGGCGCGGAAGAATTCGGCGGCTTCGGCAACCGTCATATCCAGCACATCGGCGATGGATTTGTCCTTGAACTTGATCTCCAGCGTCTCGCGGTTGTAGCGCTTGCCGTGGCAGGCATCGCAGGTGACATAGACATCGGGCAGGAAGTGCATTTCAATCTTTATGACGCCGTCGCCCTGGCAGGTTTCGCAGCGTCCGCCCTTGACGTTGAAGGAGAAACGCCCCGGTTCATAGCCGCGGGTCTTGGCTTCTGGCAGGCCTGCGAACCAATCGCGGATGGGCGTGAAGGCTCCGGTGTAGGTGGCGGGATTTGAGCGCGGGGTGCGGCCGATGGGGGACTGGTCAATATCGATGATCTTGTCGAGATATTCCATGCCGTCGATGCGGTCATGCTCCAATGGCGGTTCGCGGGTGCCCATGAGCTTGCGGGCCAGCGCCCGGTAAACCGTGTCGATGAGAAGCGTTGATTTGCCGCCGCCGGAAACGCCGGTCACGCAGGTGAAGAC
>JBAVOA010000459.1:0-5231 GCA_049691635.1 Aestuariivirga sp.
CCTGTGAGGCGCTCAAGCCGGACACATCCTGAAGCGCTGCCCTTCACTTCTATCCGAAAGCGGCATAACCGTTTTCATCCCCGGCGAAGCCATGCCCAAAACCCAGTTAAAACCGAATTTTCCGCCACCCCTCCCAATTTCGCCACGAGTGCCTATATAATCCCCTCCATGGCGCAAAAAGATTCACATAAGGACAAGGACGGCGGGCAGGTGGGTGTCATCACCCGCACCGAGCCCAAGACCAAGAAGCCGAGCCTCTACAAGGTGCTGCTGCTCAACGACGACTACACCCCCATGGAATTCGTGGTCCATGTGCTGCAGCAGTTTTTCGGCAAGTCGGCCGAGGAAGCCACCCGCATCATGCTCCATGTCCACCAGAAGGGCGTGGGCGTCTGCGGCGTCTATACCTTCGAGATTGCCGAGACAAAGGTGACCCAGGTGATGGATTTCGCCAAGAAGCACCAGCAGCCCCTGCAATGCACCATGGAAAAAGAATAGGGGGCCGAAGCCCCCGGAATTCCGCTTCAGATGCTGCCGTCCATAACACCCAGGCGCGTAACGCCGATGTCGCGCAGCATGTGGTCGTCGAGGCCAAGCAGGTGCTTGCGGAGCGCAATTTTGGCGCGGCGGCGACGCAGGCCCGCGAAAGATTCGCGGACGAAGCTGAAGGACGTGACTTCGGCGCGGTTGGAAAGGATTGTTGCGGTCATGATTTGATCTCCCATATGTATGTTTCAATGACAGCCTTAATGCCTGATTCACGATGAAACCAGGCTGAACCACCCGTTCAGGCCCGGTTCATCTGCCCAAAAAAAGGGCGGTCAAAATCTATTTATTTGCGCCCTCTCCCCAAGATCGCAAAAATGCCTATATAATGAAGTCCAAATCAGTCGGTTCGTGCAGCCTCTCGCAGGAACCAGAAGGAGCAAGCCGTGCCCACGTTTTCACGCAGCCTCGAGAAGGCCCTCCACCGCGCCCTGGCTTTCGCCAATGAGCGCCACCACGAGTTTGCCACGCTGGAACACCTGTTGCTGTCCCTCATTGAGGACAAGGATGCCGTGGCCGTCATGCGCGCCTGCAATGTGAATGTGGATGAGCTGCGCAACAGCCTGGTCACCTACGTCGATACGGAACTGGCCAACCTGGTCTCCGATGATATCCTTGAATCAAAACCCACCGCCGGCTTCCAGCGGGTCATCCAGCGTGCCGTCATCCACGTGCAGTCCTCCGGCCGCGAGGAAGTGACCGGCGCCAATGTGCTGGTCGCCATTTTTGCCGAGCGTGAAAGCCACGCCGCCTTCTTCCTGCAGGAGCAGGACATGACCCGCTATGACGCGGTGAATTACATTTCCCATGGCATTGCCAAGCGCTCAGGCATGAACGAGGCCCGCCCCGTGCGCGGCGTTGACCAGGAACAGCAGACTGGCGGTCCTGGCGGCGGCGGCGAAGGTGATGGCGAAGGTGGTGGCTCCAAGAAGAAGGGCGATGCCGATGCGCTCGAAGCCTATTGCATCGACCTCAACAAGAAGGCCGCCGAAGGCAAGATCGATCCGCTCATCGGCCGCGAGAACGAGGTCAACCGCACCATCCAGATCCTCTGCCGCCGGCAGAAGAACAACCCGCTCTTCGTGGGCGATCCCGGCGTGGGCAAGACGGCAATCGCCGAGGGCCTGGCCCGCAAGATCATCAATGGCGAAGTGCCCGATGTCCTGAAGGACTGCACCATCTACATGCTCGACATGGGCGTGCTGCTGGCCGGCACCCGCTATCGTGGCGATTTCGAAGAACGCCTGAAGGCTGTGATCAAGGAAATCGAGGCCCGTCCCGGGGCCATCATGTTCATCGATGAAATCCACACAGTGATAGGCGCTGGGGCCACCTCCGGCGGCGCCATGGACGCCTCAAACCTGCTGAAGCCCGCCCTTGCCGGCGGCAATCTGCGCTGCATGGGTTCCACCACCTACAAGGAATATCGCCAGCACTTCGAGAAGGACCGGGCCCTGGTGCGCCGCTTCCAGAAGATCGACGTGAACGAGCCTTCGCTGCCCGATGCCATCGCCATCCTCAAGGGCCTCAAGCCCTATTACGAGGACTTCCACAAGGTGACCTACACCAATGAGGCCATCGAAAGTGCGGTTCAGCTTTCGGCCCGCTACATGAGCGACCGCAAGCTGCCCGACAAGGCCATCGATGTGATCGACGAAACCGGCGCCTCCCTGATGCTGGTGGCCGAATCCAAGCGCAAGAAGGTGATCGACGTGGCCGATATCGAGGCCACCATCGCCACCATGGCGCGCATTCCGGCCAAGACCGTTTCCAAGGACGATGCCACGGTTCTCAAGAACCTCAGCACCGAGCTGAAGCGGCTGGTCTTCGGCCAGGACAAGGCCATCGAAGCCCTGACCTCGGCCATCAAGCTGGCGCGAGCCGGCTTGCGGGAGCCTGAGAAGCCTATCGGATCCTATCTCTTTTCCGGCCCCACCGGCGTCGGCAAGACCGAAGTGGCCAAGCGCCTGGCGGAAGTCCTGGGCGTCCATATGCTGCGCTTTGACATGTCGGAATACATGGAGCGCCACAGCGTGTCCCGCCTCATCGGCGCCCCTCCGGGCTATGTGGGCTTTGACCAGGGCGGTCTTCTGACCGACGGCATCGACCAGCATCCCCACTGTGTGCTGCTGCTCGATGAAATCGAGAAGGCCCATCCCGATCTCTTCAACATCTTGCTGCAGGTCATGGACCATGGCAAGCTCACCGACCACAACGGCAAGTCCGTCGATTTCCGCAACGTCATTCTGGTGATGACCACCAATGCCGGCGCCCAGGACATGGCCCGTGCGTCTATCGGCTTTGGCAGCGCGGTGCGCGACGGCGACGACAATGAAGCCATCACCCGCATGTTCACGCCCGAGTTCCGCAACCGGCTGGATGCGACGATCGCCTTCGGCCACCTGCCGCCGGAAATTGTGCGCAAGGTCGTGGAGAAATTCATTCTCCAGCTCGAAGCGCAGTTGTCCGAACGCCAGATCAACATCGAGATCTCAACCGAAGCTGCCGATTGGCTTGCCAAGAAGGGCTATGACCAGCAGATGGGCGCAAGGCCCTTGGCCCGCGTCATTCAGGAACACATCAAGAAGCCTTTGGCTGAGGAAGTTCTCTTCGGCAAGCTCACCAAGGGCGGCACCGTGCGTATTCTCTTGAAGGGTGATGGTCTTGACTTCCAGTATCTCGGCCGCGACGAGGAGAAATCCCTGCCCAAGCCGCCTGAGCGCAAATCATTGCCGCGCAACAAGGCGAAGGCGGAAACCAAGGCTGCGCCGAAGAAGAAAGCACCTGCGAAGAAGAAGTGATTAACTGCTGAATTCATTACAAAGATTTCATGTTGCAGTGCACTATTTGTCAGTGCTTTGTCAGGCAAATCACGTTAGGTCCGTCGGACTGCCAATTCTGGTTTGAAACCGAGGAGACCACTGATGATTCCAGTTCAACATATTCACCCGATGCTGGTGCATTTTCCCATCGTCATCATTTTCGCACTTGCGGCGTTTGACATGCTCGCCACCATGCGCGGCCAAAGCGTAACCGGCCGCACAACAGCAGGAAATATTTCAACGAGTCTTGCTGCATTTGCGGCGGTTTTCGCGGGAGCGACCTACTTCTTCGGCGGCCTGGCGCTTGATGTCGCGGAATCAACTGGTTTCCACAGCAATGTCGCTGAAATCCACGAAGGTCTCGGCGAGATGGTCGCCATTGCCACTTCCGTTTATGCGGTGCTGCGCGTCGGCCTCTGGCTGCGTGACGTCCGCATATCCAGCATGGCGTCATTTGTATTTCCCGCCACCGCCGTTGCCGGCTCTGTCCTCGTTGCCGTGACAGCCTATTACGGCGGCCAGCTCGTGTATGACCTCGGCGTGAATGTTGCCAAGGTTGCGATGAACTAGGATTTTTCTTCGTTGGTGAGAAACCCCGGTGAGAGCCGGGGTTTTTTGTTTACAGCTTGGCCTTTATCATCTCCGCATGTTTTGCCAGCAAACCCTGATCTGCCATCTTCCCGCTATGGGGGCGAAGCGACTGTCCTTCGTTCATAGGCAAAATATGGAAGTGGAGATGAAACACCGTCTGTCCCGCAGCGGGTTCGTTGTATTGGCGGATTTGCACACCATCGGCATCGAAGGCGGCCTTGGCAGCACGGGCAATATTTTGCACCGTAGTCATTAGCGGCATGAAGATTGATGGCTCGGCATCCAACAGATTGCGTGAACCCGCTTTCGGAATGACCAGGCAGTGGCCATCCACCTGCGGCATCACATCCATGAGAGCCAGCGTGTGCTCATCCTCACATATTCTATGGCAGGGGATTTCACCGCGCAGTATTTTTGCAAAGATATTGTTGAGGTCATAGGTCATGGATATAACTCCGTCTCAATCATCGGATTCATGCCGGAAGGGCGAGTGCTCCGCAAGCAGAGCCTGATCCTGGTCAATGGCCCGGCGCTCCTGTTCAAGATACTCGCCAACGGCGCGTGCCAGCCCGGGATGGGCGAAGTGGTGCAGGCTGTAGGTCTTCACCGGCAAGTACCCCCGCGCCAGTTTGTGCTGGCCCTGCGCCCCTGCCTCGACGCGCTTCAGCTTATGCTGAATGGCAAAGTCTATGGCCTGATAATAACAGGTTTCGAAATGCAGGAAATCATGGTGTTCGCTGGCCCCCCAATTGCGCCCGTAAAGTGCCTCGGATCCGATGAAGTTCAGCGCTCCGGCAATGATCCGGTCCTCCCGCCGCGCCAGAATAAGCAACACATGCTGCCCCATGCTCTTGTTGATCAGGCTGAAGAACTTTCGCGTGAGATAGGGCGACCCCCATTTGCGTGAACCCGTATCCATGTAGAAGTCATAGAACGCGTCCCAGTGGCCTTCACTTAACGCCTTGCCAGTTACCCATTCAAAGCTGATGCCCGCCTCTCGCACAGCACGGCGTTCCTTGCGGATGTTCTTGCGCTTGCTTGAAGACAGGCTGGCAAGAAAATCGTCAAATGTCGTGTAGCCCTGATTTTGCCAATGAAATTGAATGTCCTGCCGCTGCAGCCATTTTGTCTTGTCCGCCCGCATCCAATCCACTTCCGGCAGGAAGGTAATATGCGCCGATGAAGCACGAAGCTCCGCGCAGGCTGCAACCAGCCCTTTCGCAAGAAGCTCCCGTATTTCAGAATCTGCCGAAAAGAGCCGCGGTCCGGTGA
>JBAVOA010000460.1:0-11220 GCA_049691635.1 Aestuariivirga sp.
GGACAGCCTGGCCCGCGTTTGACCTCGAACCGCACCAGGTATGGTATAAAAATCGCACCGTGCTCATCGGCGACGCGGCCCACGCCACCCTGCCCTATCTGGCACAAGGTGCGGCCATGGCCCTCGAGGATGCCTGTGTGCTTGCCCAATTGATTCGGAACTCGGCTGCGCCCGAAACGGCATTCAGTGAATTCGCAAAGCGCCGCCACGCCCGCACCGGAGCAATCCAGAACCGTTCGCGCCAACTCGGCAAAATCTATCATGCCGCGGGCGTCATGCGACATATCCGCAACCTGGTCTTGAAAACCACGCCGCCATCCAGTTTCCTGAAACAGGTCTCCTGGATCTATGATTGGAAAATATAAGGAAGTGGCCCCTCAGGAGGCCACTTCCTTCGCTCAAGGTTATTAACGCATCTGCTTATTGCCGTTATCCGATTGGCCGCCGCCTTCTCTGGTTCCGGAATCGGTTAGAATGTAGCAGCGCTTGACCGCGACTGCCGCGATACCCGGTATGCCGTTCTTTCCACCGCGGCAAACAGCGGCCGCATGGCAATTCGTTCCGGATTGAATCATCCAGAAGGGGCGGCCATTTTGCTTCACATATGCCTCGCAACAGGACACGACCTTGCCGGCGGTTGCGCCCTGGCAACTGAAGATACCGGATGCCGCTTCGGCCTTGCCGCCAAATGACAGCATGCTGAAAAGGGCAACTGCGCCAACTGCAACTGCAGCGCCAAATGTGTGCGTGGAATTGATCTTGCTCATGTCATGCTCCTTGGGATTGCGACCTTGCGTGATAATTGGTCCGAAGATGCCGAAATGCCCCTGAGCCCAGCCTGAACAGTATATTCATTTTTCATTCACAAGCAATCTAAACCCGGTACCAGCAGTCTGCCAGGGTCTATCGCGTCAGCGGCGCCGTGAGACGTGCCTCCAAACATCGCTTTGAAGCCATCACCATCATCCGGTGTCCTGAACCGGATGTTCCGAATCGACGACTGGAAAATAGGGGAAAGTGGCCTCCAGAAAGGCCACTCTCCATTACGCGTCGGTGATTATATTTCAGCGGAGCTAGGATTTCAGGCCACGGCCCTCTTTGCCACGTCCGCCGCCTTCTCTGGTGGGGGCCCAGTCAACAATGTAACACTTGTTAAACTTCCAACACTTAACAGCCGTATGGCAGCTTGCGCCCGACTGCATCATCCAGAGGGGCATGCCGTTCTTTTCCACCATCCGATCGCAGCAGGCGACAGCCTGATTGGCGGTAGCGCCATAGCAGCTGAGGACACTGGATGCTTGTACGCTGCTGCCGAATGACATGATGCTGATAAGTGCTGCGGCGCCGAAAGCGGCAGCGGTAAATGTGCGGTTGGTGATGATCTTGGTCATTTTTTTCTCCTTGGGTTTGCGATCTTGTTTGATCATTGTCCACAATATGGCGAAATCCGCCTGAGCCCTCCCTGAACAGCCTATTCATTTTCCGTTCACCGGCAATCCAATGCCACAATCGCCGCGTAAGACGCTCTGTGAGGGCAAGGTGGAAACCGCTAAACTTTGGAGAAATATGATGAAAAAGATCGTTTACGCAACATTGGGTGCTTTTTTGCTGACCGTAAGCCTTTCCCCGGCTTTTGCAGCTGGAAGTGGCAGCAGCAGCGGCACTAGCGGATCAGCCGCACCCGTGCTGAAATGCAAGACGGGCGAAGTTGTCAAGAAGGTTAAGGTCAGCGGCGTTTGGGTCAAGAAATGCGTGCCCGTTGCCTCAAGCCTCCTGCCCGACGAGGAGCTCTACCAGCAGGGCCGTTCCCTCGCCAAGGCCGGCAGGTATGAAGAGGCTTTGGTCGTGCTGGCCGCGATCAAGAACCAGAATGACCCCCGCGTGCTGAACTACACCGGCTACAGCAACCGCAAGGCCGGCCGTATTGATATCGGCATCACCTATTATCGCAAGGCGCTGGCCATT
Organism: Aestuariivirga sp.; assembly: GCA_049691635.1. GTDB lineage: Bacteria > Pseudomonadota > Alphaproteobacteria > Rhizobiales > Aestuariivirgaceae > Aestuariivirga. The sequence goes on from JBAVOA010000460.1 coordinate 1,966, forward strand.
GATCCGAACTTCGTGCTCGCCCGCGAATATCTCGGTGAAGGCTATGTCGCCGCCGGCAAGATCGATCTCGCCCAGATCGAACTGAATGAGATCAAGGCCCGCGCCGGTGTGAACAGCGAGGAATACAAGGACCTCGCCAAGTCCATCGCAACCGGCTTGCCCGTAGCGCAATAATCTCCCGGCTTTGGAACGTCACTCCCGGAAGATTTCGGGGGTGGCGTTTTATTTTGCCGCCACCGCTTCAATCTCCACCAGAAAATCCGGCGAGGCCAAACCGTTCACCACCAGATAGGTTCCCGCCGGCGCGTGCCCTGCCATCCACAGGTCGCGGGACCGGCGGTAGACGCCCAGCGTTTCGGAACCCGGCTCAGTGACAAAGATCGTGAGCTTCACAATATCTGTCTTGACCATTCCCGCCGCCGCCAGCACCGTGCCAATATTCTCAAACGCCTGGATGAATTGCGCCTCAAGCCCCTTGGCAACCGAGCCGTCAGGCGCAACACCAATCTGCCCGGAAATATAAAGCCAGCGCGCAGTGGGCGGAACTTCAACACCTTGACTATAACGCGAAGCCGGCTGCACCATGCCCGGCGGATTGAATGGTCTGAGCATCACCCGTCTCCTTTTTCAAAATTATGCCTGGGCAACTTAAACGAAAGCCCGGTCAGAGCCATCAGAATTGAATCTGTAAACCGGCCATCAATGCAAACGGCATCGCGCTTCACGCCCTCCCGGACAAAGCCAATCTTCCCGTAGAGCGCAATCGCCCGCCCGTTGTCCGCAAGAACCGTCAGTTCCACCCTTGAAAAACCAGAAGTCACGGCAGATCGCAAAGCGGCTTCGATCAAGGTCCGGCCATGTCCACGGCCACGAAATTCCGGAAGCAACCCCATCCCCAGCACGCCCCCATGGGCGTGGACCGGACGGCTGTTCCGGACCACGTCGCACCAGCCCACAACCTCGCCCTCTGCAATCGCCACAAACTGCGGGTTGCCCCGTGCAATATTGTCCAGCACAAACGCGCGCGCACTTTCCAGGGGCGGCCCTTCCAGGAATGCCAGATACTTGCGCTCCCGCGCCACCACATCAACCGCCCGGTGAAAGCCCTCAATATCGTTTGGCCCGATGGGCCGGATTTCCACTGCCATGTCATCTGCTCTTGTCGTCAACCTGCGTTCGGCCCTCGGGTGGCGCCAGCCACGCGACCTCACACCGTCCCCACTCTCCAATCCCCAGCCGCGCCGCCAATGCCGGCCCCAGCACCTTCATCTCCGCTTCCAGCGTGTACGGCGGATTGACCACCAGCAAGCCAGACCCCGCCAGCCCGCCGCCGTCGAAGGCTTCGCGCACCCGCATTTCGATTTTCAGCATCGGCCCAATGCCCAGCCCCTCGAAAGCCGCGCAAAACTGCTCGGCATAATCCACGCCTTTCACCGGATACCAGATGAGGAATACGCCGGAAGCGAAACGCCTGTGGCCGAACTTCAAAGCCTCCATCACCAGTTCGCGCTCGTTCTTCACTTCATAGGAAGGGTCGATCAGCACCAGCCCGCGCCTCTCCGGCGGCGGCAGGTTGGCCTTCATCAGCACCGTGGCGTCAATGCCGGTGATGCTGGCCCGCAGATCGTTGTAGTAGCGCTCTTTCATGGTGTCGTAGTCGGCCGGGTGCAGCTCGTTGAGGGTGAATCTGTCCTGCTTGCGGACAAGCCGTGAAATCACTTCCGGCGATCCCGGGCAGCGCAGGATGCCGCCCTCCGGATTGAGCCCCGCGATCACTTGGCGATAGGGCGCGAGCAGGGCTTCAACCTCCGGCGCAAAGGCGTCGCGCATCTTGGCAATGCCGCCTTCCCACTCCCGTGTCTTGCCCGCCTCGACGCCGTCGAGGGCATAGACCCCGATCCCCGCATGGGCATCGAAGACGCGGAACGGCGCCTCCTTGCGCTTGAGGTGTTCGATGATCCGCGCCATCACGATATGCTTCAGCACATCCGCGTGGTTTCCGGCATGAAAGGCGTGGCGGTAGTTCATGGCCCGCGTGCATGCCAGAACTGCGGGGCTTTGGCTATCCAAGACCGTACGGCCCCGCTAGAAGACGCCCATGACAATCACCGACGCAAACCTTGCCGAAAGGCCCCGCCCCTCCTTTGCCATTCTGGTGGTGATCAGCGGCATAGGTCCGCTTGCCCTGAATCTGCTGGTCCCCTCCATGCCGGGGCTGGAGAAAAGCTTCGGCGTGCCCTACGGCACCGTGCAGCTCACCCTCACGCTTTATCTCATCGGCATGGCCGTCTGCCAGTTGATCTATGGTCCGGCGTCCGACCGCTTCGGCAGAAGGCCCCTGCTGCTGGCGGGCCTCTCGCTCTTCTTCATCGCCAGCGTGCTCGCCGCCATCGCACCCTCCATCGAAACCCTGATTGCGGCGCGCCTCATCCAGGCCATCGGCGGCTCGGCCGGCATCGTGCTGGCCCGCGCCATGGTGCGCGATGTGTTCTCCAGAGAAAAATCCGCCAGCGTCATTTCCTACATCACCATGGCCTTTGTCGTGGCCCCGATGATCGCCCCGGTGCTCGGCGGCCTTCTCGAACAATATGCCGGCTGGCGCACCGGCTTCTGGCTGCTCGCCGCCGTGGGCGCCAGCGTGCTCAGCGCCGCCTGGATCACCCTTCCCGAAACCCACACCGACCGCGCCGCCGGAAGCCAGAATTTTTTCCGCAACGCCGGCAAGCTCTTCGCCCTGCCCCGGTTTCGCGGCTATGCCTTCACCCTGGCCTTCACCTCCTGCGTCTTCTTCGCCTTCCTCGGCGGCGCGCCGCACATCATGATCGACATCCTGCAGCGCCCGCCCCTGGAATACGGCCTATGGTTCGCCACCATCTCCGCCGCCTACATGGTGGGGAATTTCCTTTCGGGCCACTACACCCAGAAGGTCGGCATCGACCGCATGATCATGGCGGGCTGCATTGTCACCATCTGCGGCGGTTTCCTCTGCCTCGCCGCCGCCATCTCCGGCCTGCTCTCGCCGCCCACCCTCTTCATTCCCATGGCGTTGGCCGCTTTTGGCAACGGCCTCACCATTCCCAACGGCACGGCGGGAGCAATCAGCGTGGACCCGCGCATGACCGGGGCCGCCGCCGGCTGGTCCGGCTTCACCCAGATGGGCTTCGGCGCCGCCGCCTCGCAGCTCGTGGGCTCCCTGCAAAACACCTGGCCCTTCGCCGTCTTCTGGTTCATGGCCGTGGCCAGCATGCTGGCTTTCTTCACCCACTGGCGCTCATTGCGCGTAAATTGAACGAGGTATTAAATGGACGCCGAACATCTCAAATCCCTGCAGGCCCCGCTCAAGGCCCGTTACCGCGAGGCACCGCAGGCCGCTGTTCTCACGCTCAAGGCCGAAGGCTCCATCGGTGAAGGTGTCACCTGTTCGGTGGCCACCGCCAAAGCCATGGTTGAAGCTGGCCTCCACCCCGCCACCGGCGGCTCGGGCTTTCACGCCTGCTCCGGCGACATGCTGCTCCAGGCCCTCGTCGCCTGTGCCGGCGTCACCCTCAATGCCGTGGCCACCGCCCTGGAAATTCCCCTCACCGGAGCCACGGTCCGGGCCGAAGGCGATCTCGATTTCCGCGGCACCCTGGGCGTGGACCGTGAAGCCCCCGTAGGCTTCCGCGCTATCCGCCTGTTCTTCGAGCTCGAAGGCAAGATCACCCCCGAACAGCGCGCCACCCTGCTCAAGCTCACCGAACGCTACTGCGTGGTCTACCAGACGCTGCGCCAGCCCCCGCCTCTCGCCGTGGAGATGCGCGCCTCCTGAAGGCACACCGCCAGCCCTTCCGCCGCGATCACCTGCATTCAACTCTTTGGTTGACTCCAAAGCGGATGAAGCGCAATCCTTCATTCAACCAAATAGTAGAATGATACCGGCCATGCAAATCTCAGGCGAAACCCGCCTCGACCGGGTTTTTCAGGCGCTTTCCGATTCCACCCGGCGGTCGATCCTCCGCCGGGTCGCGCGGCGCGAGCTGACCGTATCGGAAATCGCCCGGCCCTATGAGCTGACCTTTGCGGCCGTCTCGAAGCATTTGAAGGTTCTGCAGCAGGCCAGGCTCATTGACCGCCGCAAGGACGGGAGCTTTCAGATGATCAGCCTTAACCCCGAAGCCATGAAATCCGCCGATCAATGGCTGCGCTTCTACCAGCAGTTCTGGACCACGCGCCTCGAAACCCTGAAGTCACTTCTTGAGGACGAGGAAAAGCCATGACCGAAACCCACAGCCTGAAGGTCTCAGCCATTATCAAGGCGCCGCGCCCCGTGGTCTATGCCGCATGGACCACGGCGGAAACCCTGCGGAAATGGTTCGCGCCAGGCGACCGCAAGCCCGATCCCGCCATCCTCGACGTCAGGCCCGGCGGCAAATACAGGATTATCATGGTGGGCCAGGAGGACTCCCCGGCTGCCGTCGGCGAGTACCGCGAAGTCGTCCCCGGTGAAAAACTTGTCTTCACCTGGGGCTGGGATGGCGACCCCAGCCAGCCGACTTTGGTGACCGTCACCTTCAAGGATGTTAAAGATGGCACGGAAGTGACCCTGCTCCACGAGCGTTTCACAACCGCGGAAACTTGCGAACACCACCGCATGGGCTGGCAGGCGATTATGGACAAGCTTCCGGCCCTGTTCACGGTCTGAGCGTTGAACTCCACCCGGTAGAAAAGGAATCTGGCTATGTCGGCAATTATTTCATCGCGGCAGGAATGGCTCAAGGCAAGGCAGGCCCTGCTGGCGGAAGAAAAGGCCTTCACCAGGGCGCGGGAGGCGCTTGCGGCAAAACGCCGGGCCCTGCCCGGCTACGTGATCGACAAGCCCTATGTGTTTCAGGCTGCGAACGGCCCGCAGACCCTCGCCGCGCTCTTTGGCCGCCACAGCCAGCTCGTCGTCTATCACTTCATGTTTGGCCCAACGTGGGAACAGGGCTGCAAGAGCTGCTCGTTCTGGGCCGACACATTCAACGGCATCATTACCCACCTGAACCAGCGCGATGTGGCCTTCGCCTGCGTTTCAAGTGCGCCGGTCGAAAGGCTGCTTGCCTTCCGCGAGCGCATGGGCTGGAACTTCGAATGGGTTTCCAGCGCCGGTGCCGATTTCAACAATGATTTCGGCGTCACAGGCCTCCCCGGCAAGGCCCTGCTCTACAACTACGGCAAATCGATTGAGGATGCCGGCGAAATGCCGGGCATCAGCGTGTTCACGCGGACGGAGGACGGCGGCATCCTCCACACCTATTCCTGCTATGCAAGGGGCCTTGACATGATGAATGCGGCCTATCAGTTTCTCGATCTCGTGCCCAAAGGGCGCGATGAAGAGTCGCTGCCCTACACCATGAGCTGGGTAAAACATCACGATCTCTACGAAGCGGCGCCTTCGCCCGGAACCGGCAACTGACAGTAAGGGAAATTCAGCGATGAGCGAACTGACAACCAACGTAAACTGGCTGGCGGTTGTCGTCGGCTTTGTATTGTCCTTTGGCCTGGGCTGGCTGTGGTACAGCCCGAAGCTCTTCGGCGCCAAATGGGCTGAGGGCGTGGGGGCAAAGATCGGCGACGGCGCCGCCACGCCCCCTGCCGCGCCCATGGTGCTTCAGGCCATCGGCACCTTCCTGCTCGCCTGGCTGGTGGGCGTGACCGCCAGCAACAATGCCTTGCTGACCATAATCCTCGTCGCCATCACCTACATGGTCCTGCAGGCCGCCAGCGGCAAATTCACCGGCAAGAGCAATTACGCCATCGGCACCGAGGTCGGCTTCACCGCGGCCATGGTGGTTCTGATGATCATCGTGCAGGGAATTTTCTAGCTATTCCTGACAGCATGCTGTCAGCAGTTCACCTTGGCGATCCAGCCACCAGCCCCTATATCTCTCCCATGGGCCATTCACGACAGGACGGCGGATTCGCCGAGGCGCCCCTCAAGCCAATTGAGGGCTATCCCGGCATTCCCGTGTCACAGGCGGGGCTCATCCGCCCGGAATTCAATCCACAGGCCGATTTCGTCCCCTTCCGCCCGGTCAAGCCGCCCAAATCCGATGGCGGCCGCCCCTTCAGGATCGTCTCGCCCTTCGAGCCCAAGGGCGACCAGCCCACGGCAATCGCCGAGCTGGTGAACGGCATCACCGCCCACGAGCGCGACCAGGTCCTGCTCGGCGTCACCGGCTCGGGCAAGACCTTCACCGTGGCCAAGATCATCGAGGCCACCCAGCGCCCCGCCCTCGTGCTGGCGCCCAACAAGACGCTGGCCGCCCAGCTCTATGGCGAATTCGCCTCCTTCTTCCCGGAAAACGCCGTGGAGTATTTCGTCTCCTATTACGATTACTACACGCCCGAGGCCTATGTCGCCCGCACCGACACCTTCATCGAGAAGGAAAGCTCCATCAACGAGCAGATCGACCGCATGCGCCACTCCGCCACCCGCGCGTTGCTGGAGCGCGATGATGTCATCGTCGTGGCCTCCGTCTCCTGCATCTATGGCATCGGCGATGTCGAAACCTATTCCGCCATGTCCTTTGCCGTGAAGAAGCGCGAGCGCCTTCCCCAGCGCCAGCTGCTTGCCGATTTCGTCCGCCTCCACTACAAGCGCAATGACGGAAATTTCGTCCGCGGCACCTTCCGCGTCCGCGGCGACACGGTGGAACTTTTCCCTTCGCACTTTGAAGACCGCGCCTGGCGCTTCTCCTTCTTCGGCGACGAGATCGAATCCATTTCCGAATTCGATCCGCTCACCGGCCAGAAGGCCGCCGAGCTTGAACAGGTGAAAATCTATTCCAACTCCCACTACGTGACGCCCAAGCCCACGCTGGAACAGGCCGTGCACCGCATCAAGCGCGACCTTGAAATCCGCCTCGCCGAATTCAATTCCGCCGGCCGCCTGCTGGAAGCCCAGCGCCTCGAGCAGCGCACCAATTTCGATGTCGAGATGATGATGGCCACCGGCTCCTGCGCCGGCATCGAAAACTATTCGCGCTATCTCACCGGCAGAAAACCCGGCGAGCCGCCGCCGACGCTGTTTGAATACCTGCCCGACAATGCCCTGGTCTTCGTCGATGAAAGCCACGTCGCCATCCCGCAGATCGGCGGCATGTTCAGGGGCGACTTCAACCGCAAGGCGACGCTTGCCGAATATGGCTTCCGCCTGCCGTCGTGCATCGACAACCGCCCGCTGCGTTTTGAAGAGTGGGACGCCATGCGCCCGCAAACCATCTGCGTCTCGGCCACCCCCGGCTCCTGGGAAATGAACCAGACCGGCGGCATCTTCGCCGAGCAGGTGATCCGCCCCACCGGCCTCATTGATCCCCCGGTCTTCATCCGCCCGGTGAAAACCCAGGTCGATGATCTCATCGCCGAGGTGAAAGAAGTGGCGCTCAAAGGCTACCGCAGCCTCGTCACCGTGCTCACCAAGCGCATGGCCGAGGACCTCACCGAATACATGCATGAGCAGGGCGTGCGCGTGCGCTACATGCACAGCGACATTGATACGCTGGAGCGCATCGAGATCATCCGCGATCTCCGCCTCGGCGCCTTCGACGTGCTGATCGGCATCAACCTGCTGCGCGAAGGCCTCGACATTCCCGAATGCGCGCTGGTCGCCATTCTCGATGCCGACAAGGAAGGCTTCCTGCGCAGCGAAACCTCGCTGGTGCAAACCATCGGCCGCGCCGCACGGAATGTTGATGGAAGGGTTATCCTCTATGCCGATAGGATCACCGGCAGCATGGAACGCGCCATCAAGGAAACGGACCGCAGGCGCGAAAAGCAGGTGGCCTACAACACCGAAAACGGCATCACGCCCCAAAGCATCAAGCGCAACATTTCGGACATCATGCACAGCATGTATGAGCGCGACCATGTGACGGTGGAAGCGGGCGACAGCGGCCCGCTCATCGGCCACAACCTGCAAAAGGTTCTGGCCGACATGGAAAAGCGCATGCGCGAAGCCGCCGCGAATTTGGAGTTCGAAGAAGCCGCCAGGCTGCGCGACGAGGTCAAGCGCCTGAAAGCGGTCGAACTCGCCGTGATGGACGATCCCCTGGCCCGCCAATCCAAAATCGAAGACGCCACCGCCAGCTGGCCAGCAGGCAAACCGCGGCCACAGGGCAGTTCAAAGGGCGGCAAGGCCGGCAGCCGGACCTTCAGGGGCAAGACGCGGTAACGCTATCCCTGACGATAGTGGGCAGTTATTGACTAGATTACGGTGCCGCGAACCCGCATTGCTTCTGCTCCATGGCGATCTGCTGGGTGATGCGCACGGCATTCTCCGCATAGGCCTCCGTCACCGAGCCGTGGTTGACGGTCTTGCCGTTCAGCGGGCTCACAGCTTCGCAGAGATGGAAGACATGCGGTTCAGAGGACTTTTTCGCCCCGGCTTCGGGCGCAATCCAGTACACCACATCCTGGCCATTGGGATTTTGGGCACTTTTCGTGGCGTCAGTTACGGCCGAGGAATCCCGCGCGATGTCCTGCGCCTGCGCAGCCACGTCTGGCGAGCAGGCGGTGGTGGGCTGGCCGGATTTTATCTGGGAAGCGCACTGGTTCATGTCCTGCGTGTATTGCTCAACAGACGGCGGCTTGAAATTCACCCCGAGAAGTGCTGCGATCACGGCGAGCACAATGCCGGCGCCGCCCGCAATCTGCTTGTTCTTGGGGTCCATGTCCTTGTCCATGAAGATCAGGACAATCAGCGGCAGGAAGGCGATCATCGTGATGATGGCACCTAGCTGGTTCTGCACGAAGAAGCGGAACGTGTCAGCCCGGCTGGCCGGATCATGCCTGTTGGCGGCCTTCCACATCATGCTGCCGGCAATCGCGAACACGGCGATCCCCACAAGAATGCCAACCAGCAGCGGAAGATTGCCGTTGTCGAACTTGTGCTGCTTGAGCAGGTAAATGCCGACGCCCTCGCCGCCAATGGCCACAATCCACGCAAGCCAAGCAAAAATCCGCAGCCGCCCGGCGGCACTCTTCTGTCCCTGGTTCGCGGCCCAGGCTTTGGTGACATCCGGCTTGTTGTCAGACATGTTTTGATCCCTCATATCGATGCTTGTGCGTGATGATGGGCAACCCAATTCCGCCCGCACTGCGTCGCTGGTTCAAGTTTGGCAAAATCCTGCCCTTTGTCAACATTCATTCACTTGACGCTTTGTCCCGATAGCGTTGGATCAAAGTGGGATTCCTCGGACATCATGCACAGCATGTATGAGCGCGACCATGTGACGG
>JBAVOA010000461.1:0-2162 GCA_049691635.1 Aestuariivirga sp.
GTCAAGGCCCATGGCCGTTGCCGCCAGCACAATGTTGTAACACACCGCCGCCGATGACAGCAGCTGTTCCCATTCGGGGATCTTTGCGTGCGGCGCAGCAGTCGAAACCACGGCAATCACCGTAGGCGCCCGCAGGAACAATCCCCTATGGAAGGCCAGCATCTCTTCGCCGTGCTCCGGATGAAGGACTTTCCACCGGACGGCAAAGGCTTTGCCAATATCGGCCCGGGCCGCCCCTTCAAAAAGCACAAAGCGCCAGGGCGTCAGTTTGCCATGATCAGGTACCCGCACGGCGATCTCGAGGATTTCGGAAAGCTGTGCCGGGCTTGGTCCTGGCGAGCCTAAGGCCTTGGCCGAACCTGATTTTCTGGTTTTGAGGAAGGCCAAGGGAGAAGACAGGTCGTTCAGCTGTGTCATGATTCCCGCAATGTGACGTCTGGCACCCAAAAACGCAATGATTTCAATTAACCGCTCCAAATTAACTAAAAATTAAGGAACTTATTGCGGCAAACGCAAAGGCCGTGCTTTGTTTCCCTCACCGGCCGGAAGGCTGGGGGAGCAATAAAAAGGGACGACAGCATGCACGATCTTAGCACCCGTGCACTGCAAATCCGCCGTCAGAAAAGCGCGACATCCGCAGCTCTTCTGACGGCGGTTCTGTTTCTGACCCAAATATCCTGGAGCGAAGCGCTTGCTGCCCCAGTAGCCACCGAAGAAAGCGCCTTGGCGGTTGCTGTTCCCAGGTTCCAGACCCAGGTTGCCCACGACATCGCCATCGAGATTGTGAAACCCGGCAACGAAGGTGTTGAACTCACCGCGAGGCTTTCCGATTCCGGCGGCTTGATTGAGCGCGATATTTCCTGGGTGCTGAAGGATTCCCTGGGCGCTGTCGTTTACGACATGAGCATCGAACTCGCCAATGTCACCCTGCCGCCAGGCGATTACGCCGTTGAAGCCCATTATGGCTCCGCCAATTTTGTCCAGAGCTTCACCCTGCTCGAAGCCAACCGGCTGATCGTCAGTTTTGTCCTCGATGTCGGCGGCATCCGCGTGCTGCCCAGGTTGAAGGGCCTTGGGCTCGCTCCCTCCCAGTCGCAATCACTGATCTATGCCCTGTCCGGGCCCGACAAGGGAAAACTGATCACCATTTCTAAGACCCCTGGGGAAGTTCTCCGCGTCAAGGCAGGCGATTACCGCATTGAAAGCCGCTTCGAGGTTGGCAATGCTGTTGCCGTGACCGACGTCCACGTCAACGCCGGCCTGATGAGTGCCGTTGAAATTGACCACAATGCGGGACTGGCGAGGCTGTCCTATGTGGGAGCACCCGATGCCGCCGTCACCTGGCTGGTCGTCAATGATCGCGGCGAGGAACTTGCCCCCATTGACGGCCTGTCCGCAAATGTCGTCCTAAAACCCGGCGCCTACGTCGCCAGAGCCCAGATCGGTACGGAATGGCTGACCGCGAATTTTGACATCGCCGCCGGCCAGGAACGCGACATCCTGCTCGGCAACTGACCCCCCGGATCGGGTCCTTTCCCAGCTTTCGCGGGGCTGACCAGACCCGCAGTTAAGGTCTTCCAACCGCTGGCATTGTTTCATAGAAGTGTCACACTGAGATGCTCAGGAATCCGGGAGGACACGCGCCAATGAACACACTGCAGCTTCTGTTCAGTCCGCGTATTGTGCCGCTGACACTTTCGGTGCTGGGCCTGCTAATCACCCTTATGGCCAGCCTGCTTCTGCATTTAAGCAATAGCTATACGGTCATACCGCTCGTCGTCTTTGGCCTCCTCTCGGCCTTGGGCCTGCGCGACCTGATGCAAACCCGCCATGCCATTTTGCGCAACTATCCGATTTCCGGCCACATCCGCTTTCTGCTGGAAACCATCCGTCCGGAAATCCGCCAGTATTTCCTGGAAAGCGAAAAGGACGGCATGCCGTTTCCGCGCGACAAGCGCGCCATTGTCTATCAGCGGGCCAAGCGTGCGCTCGACAAGCGCCCCTTCGGCACCCAGTTTGATGTCTATGAAAGCCGCTTCGAATGGCTGCACCATTCCATCGTTCCGAAGCCGGCAAGTAAGGAACCGTTCCGCATCACCGTGGGTGGTCCCGATTGCAAAAAACCCTATTCGGCTTCCGTCTTCAATATTTCGGCCATGAGC
>JBAVOA010000462.1:0-2220 GCA_049691635.1 Aestuariivirga sp.
GCCATTACATTCCCGCCGGAAATCATGGCGCGGGCAGGCGAGCCCGAACTGGCTGCCATCATGTCCGGCCAGAACAAACTGTTCAGCGCCCGCCTGCAGGCCATCTCCGGCAAGAAGAGCCAGCTTACCCAGCAGATTGATCAGTTGACGGAGCAAATCGGCGGTTTGGAGTCGCAGAAAGTTTCCAAGGACGAGCAGCTTGTCCTGATCACCTCGGAACTGACCGACCTCAAGGACCTCCAATCGAAAGGACTGGTTCCGGTCAGCCGCGTGATGGCGATGGACCGGGAAACGGCACGCCTCAACGGCGAGCGGGGTGAGCTCGTGGCCAACAAGGCGTCGGCGGAAGCGCATATTTCCGAGGTGAAGCTGCAGATCCTGCAGATCGACGAGGAGGACCTTTCGCAGACGCTGACCGACATGCGCGAAATTGAAGCGAAGGTTGCTGAACTGAAAGAGCGCAAGCTTGCGGTGGCCTCGCGCCTTGAGCGCATGGTGATCAAGGCGCCGATCACCGGCGATGTCTATCAGCTTGCGGTGCACACCATTGGCGGCGTCATCGGTCCCGGTGAGCCGATCATGCTGATCGTGCCGGAAGCCGATGATCTCATCCTGCAGGCGCAGGTGAAGCCGCAGGACATCGACAAGGTGCAGCCCGGGCAGATCGCGCACATTCGTTTTCCATCATTCAATTCCCGGCTCACACCGGAGGTTGAAGCCAAGGTCACCCAGATTTCCGCTGACACCAGCCGGGCTGAACAGAACTCCGCGCCATTTTATACGGTGCGCCTGATGATTGCGGCCAAGGAACTGGCCAAGCTCGGGTCAAACAAGCTGAAGCCCGGAATGCCGGCGGAGGCCTTCATCCAGACTGAGGCCCAGACGCCGCTGACCTACTTCCTGAAGCCCCTGACCGACCAATTCGCCCACGCCCTGCGTGAAGGATAGGGGCTTTTTCGCGGATTTTCCTGCGGCAACGGAGTTTTAACCCTAACGGCCTATTAGTTACGGGATGAGTGTCCGTAGCGTAATTCTTGCGTCTGTTAGTTCCGCGTTTCTTGCCGCATGTGTGGCTGCATCCGGTCCGGCATTCGCTGCCGCCAAAAACCCCAATGAAATCCTGGCCGAGCAGGCCTATAAGGCCTTGGCCGGAGGAAACCAGAAGGGGGCGATTGAAGCTTATTCAACTGCCATTGAATCCCGGGCCCTGTCCACGGAAGCGCTGGCCAATGCCTTGCTCAACCGCGCGCTGGCCTATCAGCAGCTGGCCGCGCAGCAGGACGCAATAGATGATTACACGGCGGCACTGCGCCTTGATGCGATGACCGCTGAATTGCGCGCCATGGCGCTTTACAACCGGGGCCTGTGCCAGCAAAAACTTCAGAACCTGTCAGCCGCCGTTGAGGACTTCACCAGCGCCCTTTTCCTCAATCCCGCCTTTGCCCAGGCCTATCTGATGCGGGGCAACGCGCTGCGCGAGAGTGGCCAGTTCCTTTTTGCCCTGTCGGACTATGAGAAGGCGACGCGCTACAATCATCCCAATGCGGCCCAGGTCTATTATGCCGAGGCTCTGACCTATGAAAGCCTGCGGCGTCCGAATGATGCACGGAAATCCCTGGAGCTGGCCATTGCGGCCAATCCCGGTTTCAGCGCGGCGCAGGAGAAGCTTGCTACGCTGCAGGGCAGCATTGTGGCCAAGCCGGTGCAGGTTGCCGCAGCCACTGCCGGTAGCGGCGAGTTGGTGATGCGCAAGCCCGATCTGCCGAAGGCAGTTGAGCCGAGCGATGAATTGCTGGGCGGAAGCACCAGCGATCCGATCGTGACCTCTGCTGTGAGCGCGCCTGCGATCAGAAAAATTGCAGACCGGGTTCCCGTCGAGGAAGAAAAAATCCTTGCCGTTGAAGCCGTGGAAGATGACGCGGAGCCGGTAGCAGCGGCACAGCCTCTTGCCGAAGATGACGTCGCATCTGCGGCGGCTGAACCTGAAGTTGCTTTGGCGGCTGAAGCTTTACCGCAAGGCTGGACGGTTCAGGTGGCATCCGCCACGAGCGAGGATGGCGCCTGGTCAACCTGGAAGAAGATGAAGGCGAAGCACCAGTCCCTGGCGTCGGTCAAGCCTGTCGTGGTGCGGGCGGATCTCGGCGCCAAGGGCATTGTCTACCGGGTCCGGCTGGCCGGCTTCGAGGATCAGAATGCGGCGAAGAAAAGCTGCTCTAAATT
>JBAVOA010000463.1:0-2744 GCA_049691635.1 Aestuariivirga sp.
TCATTGAGGCGGGCCGGCTCTAAGTTTACCCGACAGGGAACAAACCCTGTCAGCCAACGTTCATGCTTGTGGCGAAGGTCCTAAATTATCCCATAGTTCCGCCGTATACTCAATCTAGATGTCCCGCCGAAATCAGTGTTTTGGCGTGTTTAACCCGCGCCAAATATGTGGAGGCGACAAATGAAGTTCTTACCCCTTACGGCCAGCGTGCTGGCTTTAGCCCTGTTTGCGGCCCCGGCGTTTGCCCAGGATCAGGCCCCGGCTGACACGCAACCGGCGGCCGAGCAACCCGTGGCTCCTGCCGTTGAAGACACGGCCCCGCAAATTCCGGAAGAAGTTCTGGCCCTGCTCAACGACACGAGGTCTCTCGGCGAAATGTCTGTTGATGAATTGGGTAGCCGTGCCAAGCAGGCCCGGGGCTACTCGAAAATGAAGGGTCTCGGACCGGATGTGCGTCAGCAGTTACAAGCCATTGCGCAGGCCGCACGCGCCGAGATTGCCACCCGTGAAGAACAGGCAGCCCAACCTGCGGCCCCGGCTGCAGAACAGCCGGTAGAGGCGCCCGTTGAGAAAAAGGTCGAAGCACCTGCTGAACAGCCCGCCGAGGCTGCAGCGCCAGCACCGGCGGAGCAGCCCGCTGAAGCTGCGGCGCCAGCAGCGTTGGAAATTCCCCAGGAAGTGACCGATCTCCTCAATGACCAAAGGCCTTTGGGTGAACTCAACGATAATGAGTTGAGCGCGCGCTTCAAGACAGCGCGGCAATTTTCCAAGGCCAAGAAGCTGCCCGGCGAGACCCGGAGCCAATTGATGGAGATCGCGAAGGTGGCTCGTGAAGAAATGATGGCTCGCGAACAATCCACCCAGAAGGCGCCGGATCCTGTTGTCCAGCCAGAAAAAGCCGAACAGCCGGCAGTTGTTGAGCAGCCTCCAGTGGCAGAGCAGCCAATCGTGGTGGAGCAGCCGCAGATAGCCGCGCCGCCGCCCGTGGTCGAACTGCCAGCAGTTGTTGAAAGCCAACCCCCAGCGGCACCGGCTGTGGATGCCAAGCAGGTTCAACAGCTGGATGGCAATGCGGCCGTTCCGGAAGCCGAGGCCAAGGCCAAGGTTTTTCTTGATGACCCGACGTCCGCCGACAAACTTTCCGATGAGGCGCTGCGCACCAGGCTCGACAGTATTCGAGAGCTGATGGCGGGCAATGAACTGTCCCGCAAGACCGAACAGGCATTGCGCAAGAAGTTGAAGGTTGAGCGGGAAATATTGCGAAATCGGGTGGCGCTTGCCGAACCCGAGAAGCCGCCCCAGCAGGGCGCGGGCACCCAGCCCGCTCCTGGCACGCAACCCATAAGGCCATCAAAGTTCAAGAAGGAGGATTACACTTTCAACATTGAGATCGTGTTGAATGACCGGCGTCCATCCGAAGAATTGCAGGATTACGAATTGAGCCGCCGCCTGGAAGTTTACCGGCAGTACGATCAGGACCAGCGCTACGACGAAGATCAACGGGCCTATTGGCGTCAAGTGAGGTTGCGAGATGAAGCGCTCCTCCAGCAGCGCCTGCTGCGGGAACGCCGCCAGCGCCAAGCCGAGCTTGCCGCCCAATACCAGGATGACCAGTACGACATCCAATTGGGTGACCAGTATGATCCCAACCAGCAGCAGGACGACGTCTATGCCGCTGAAGTTGACGATCAGGAATTGGAAGATGTTCTCGCCGCGCCGCCGCGCAAGAAAATCAACCGCCGCTACACCGTGGAGGAAGTTGAAGCCACTCCCGCCTTGCGCGAGGCACTGCCGCGGATCGAAATCGACACCGTCCATTTTGGCTTCAACGAAGCCTTTGTGCGGGCCGAAGAAGTGAGCAATCTCGACCGTTTGGGCGAGATTATGGAACGCATCCTGAGCAAGCATCCCCGAGAGATTTTCCTGATCGAGGGACATACCGATGCCGTGGGTTCGGATGCGGCCAATCTGGCCCTGTCGCGCCTCCGCGCTGCGGCCATTAAGAAGGCCTTGACCACCTATTACGTCATTGCGCCGCAAAACCTGAAGACCGTGGGGTACGGTGAGCGCTACCTGAAAATTCCAACCGCCGAGGCCGAACAGGAAAACCGCCGGGTTTCGGTCAGCCGCGGAACAGCCGTTTTCGGTGAGCTTGACCAATAGAGAACGCAGACACTTGCATGTTGCTTGGGCCGCCCTTAAAAGGCGGCCCAATTCATTTCAACACATGACAGGGAAAATCATGGCCATAGAACGAACTTTTTCAATCATCAAGCCGGACGCAACACGGCGCAACTTGACAGGCGCCATCAACGCCAAGATTGAAGGCGCTGGTCTCCGCATCATCGCTCAGCGCCGCACCAAGTGGAAGCAGGCCGACGCCAAGAAGTTCTATGCCGTTCACGCCAAGCGTCCTTTCTACAAGGACCTGGTGAAGTTCATGACCTCCGGCCCAATCGTCATGCAGGTGCTGGAGGGCAACAACGCAGTTGTCAAATATCGCGAAATCATGGGCGCAACCAACCCCGCTAATGCCGACGCGGGCACCATCCGCAAAGAATTCGCAGAATCCATAGAAGCCAATTCCGTGCACGGATCAGACAGTGCCGAGAATGCCAAGAAAGAGATCAAGCTGTGCTTCAAGGCCGCTGAGATAGTAGGTTAAACGATGATGTGGACCGCGATTTACATCTTTTCAATAGTTCTGGTGAACTGGTTGTTCGTCGTGGTCCCGCCATTGGAAA
>JBAVOA010000464.1:0-3689 GCA_049691635.1 Aestuariivirga sp.
CTTCGGGCATGTCCCGTTCACAGTTGAAGCTGCGGGCGTTTCTGTCCGCCTTCTCGCGCGCCACGCCATTGGCGTTGGGATATTTCGTGTCAATCAGCGCCGTGCGGCAGGCGTCCTTGCCGTTGAGCTTGCTGACCACCAGCCAGTTCTGCTTGGCATCCGCCTCGCCTGAGCCATTATCGGTGAACCAGCGGAGAATGGTGGCAATGGGCTTGCCGTTTTCCATGCGCCATTCAATTTTGGGGCCGGGCGAATTGAAGGCCCCGAAGGTTTGCGCCGAGGTGCACTGGCCGCGCGCGTCCGGGCCGAAAGCCACATATCCGCGGAGATCGCCCTCAAGATAGAGCACGTCAAATCCCTTGATTCCCCTGCATTCCCAGATGCCGCCTTCGCCCTCATCGGCGTAAAGCTCAAGGGCTTTGCATTTTTTAAGGTCCAGGCCGGAATAGGCGCTGGTGATTTCGCCCGCCGCTGCGGCAGTGGCGGAAAGGCACAAGGCAATTAGCGCTACAAATTTTCCCATGGCCCATAGTATGCTACGGGAAATTACCCAAAGGAAAGCCCCATGCGTATTGACGCCATTGCCATCGGCCAGAACCCGCCCAAGGAAATCAACGTCATTGTCGAAGTGCCGGTGGGCGGCGAACCCATTAAATATGAAATGGACAAGGAGGCGGGAACCCTGGTGGTTGACCGCTTTCTCTATACCTCCATGCGCTACCCCGGAAATTATGGCTTCATTCCCCACACCCTGTCGGGCGATGGCGATCCCGTCGATGTGCTGATCGCCAACCAGCGCGGCATCATTCCCGGCGCCGTGGTGGCCTGCCGCCCGGTGGGCGTGTTGAAAATGCAGGACGAGGCGGGCGGTGATGAAAAGATCATTGCAGTGCCAGTGCCGCGCCTCACCCGCCGCTATGAGAATGTTCATAACTATCTCGACCTGCCGGAAATCACCTTGCAGCAGATCGAACATTTCTTCGTCCACTACAAGGATCTCGAACCCAACAAATGGGTGAAGGTTATGGGCTGGGGCAATGCCATCGAGGCCGAACAGATGATCCTTGAAGGCATCGAACGGGCGAAGAAGAAGTAGGCACGGGGTGTCCTCACTCCTTCCCACCCGTCATTCCGGCGAAAGCTCACATGATTTCTGTCACCCCGACGTAAGTCGGGGCCTAGACTTCCAGCCATCACGCATGATTCAAGTCTGGGTCCCGGCATGCGCCGGGATGACAGAAGTAAGGTAATCATCAAATTAATCCGTAGACGGATGATTTTTCCGTGTGTCAGCTTGTATCGGGCTTCATCGCGTCCCAAGCGAGGCCGTCGCATTCGATGAGCACCTCATCGACCTCGTGAACTGGCTTCCTGCGGTAGCCGGGAGGACGACCCGGCCTGAGCGGCGATGTGGACTTCGGCCATGGCGCTTTTGCGCGCCTGAGCTGACAGCGGACAAGACGCTTGGCCTGGCGCGGCAAGTCATCAAGGGCGGATTTAAGGGCATGGAGCCTGCGGGTAAGACGCGCGGCGTTAACGAGGCCATCGGGGGCAGGTGGCGGGGGTTCGGCCACTGGCTTAGGCGCTGGAAACAGGGCTGCCACCCTTGGATCGGGTCCGAAGAAATGGATGCGCGGGACAATCCGGGTGAATTTCATGGCCCGCACGGGCTTCAAACGTTTCCGCGGATCGAAGAGCTGGAAGGAGGCTGTTGAACTTCCCCCACGTTTCCCGATGACTTTCCCCGCCGGCATGGGCCGCGAGGGAGCCAGCTCCACCACGACACCACGCGCTGCAATGACGATCAAGCGCCGCACGGCGGATTCGGCGGGCCGTAAAACGCGCAGCACGGCGCGGTGGAGGGACTGCGGAATCCGCGCCAGCATGCCATCACCTGCAAGCCCCAGCATGGCGAAAAGCGCCGCAATGATGCGGTTGAGCGCTTCACTGTTGCGTTTGATGGCCAAGTCCCAGTCCATCGCCCAGTCCATGGAGTTTCCCTATCTGTCACAAAAGAACATAACAGGAACACAAATGGCATACTAGGAATATAGTTGTCAAGGGGGGTCTTGTGGCAGTTCGTGATGCAGTCAACGCCAGAAGGCTTGTCATGACCGGTTCCACTTTAAATTCGCGGCTTGCCCTGCTATGGTTGCGCGCGCGCCGCGTTCGCGGCCTTGAGGTCCTGCATGCCTAAGTAAGAGCCGGTCTCATCCAGTTTCACCCTTTTTGCGGGATGGCTGTTGCTGTCTTGCATTTGAAATTTGTTCATCGGGTGGTGGTCTGAGATCGGTTTGGCATTGATGAAATGTGCCGCGTGCAACACCTGTTCTCCCAGCCCCCCGCCAGTCCGAAACATCGCCTTACCGTTCCCCTGAAGGGTTTATCCCGCCGCCATCTTGGTGAACTTCCTCACGGAAGGCCAAGACGTTATGTGCAGCATTCTTCGGGTCCAATGGACCATTATCCCGCGAATTGCCCCTCGGCCCTGGATAGCGTGCAGTGGCTGCGGGGGGCTCAGTCCTTTCCAGTCCAGTGGCAAGATCAGGCTCAATGCCAACGGCAAAAAGCTTGATGCCTGGCTTATCTATAAATGCCTGGCCTGCGGCAAAACCTGGAACCGGCCGATCTTCGAGCGCCAGAATGTCCGCGACATCAATCCAGCGGCCTTGCATGCCTTGCACACCAATGATCCCGGGTGGATACGGGCCCAGGCATTCGACGTCGCCGCCTTGCGGCGCGATGCCCACCGTATCGACGAGTTTGGCAACGTTGAGGTTCATAAGAGTGCCCTGAATGAGGAGGATAATGCCTGGCCGGCCCTCGAGATCGCGTTGATCGTTCCGTTGCCGACCGGCCTGCGGCTCGACCGCCTCCTCGCTGCACAATTGCAGATATCCCGGTCGCGGCTTGAAACCCTCCATGCGGCAGGAAAACTGCGAACTGCTCCAGACCACAGGGACATGCTGCGGCGGCGGATCAAACATGGATTGCGGATAACCCTCGATCTCTCCGGGGAGGCCGCTATGCGGTATATTCGGAAAGCCGCAATCGGGAAATGAATGTGATAGTTCACTCGGAATTCACAGGCCCTGGGGCGTTTTTCCGCCCACCAGCACGGCGCGGTCCATCTTGCCGTCATTGTCCATGCCGAGTGTCACCTCAGCCAGCGCCTCGCGCGTGCCCGCCGCGAAAGCGCGAGCCGTGACAACGCCACATGCAACGATTGAGACTGGGCTCGAATGGCTATTGGCTTTTAATAGAGATTATTCAGATGCACGAAAGGAAGTCACTGAAATCCTTCGACTGGCTTTACCCAATCAGTAATGATTGGTCCGGCCGGGTAAGTCTTCAGCCATCCATATTTGTTGCCAACGTGGCCAGCCGAATAACAGAGATAAATAATGTTGTTTCTGATCAGCTTAACAATATCGGCGGATATGAAATGGAATTTCCCAGCATTTGCACCCCTTGTAATTTTTGCGTAAGCCAAATTGGTGTCCTGTTGAATCATTATTTGACCATGAATAACAATATTACGGTCACTAGCAGTGACAACTAAAGCTTTGTTTATCTTTCGGAACATTTCCATTTCGTCTTCCGTGACTTTGGAGGGGGCGTGCTGGAGGATTAAAGACCATCGGCCTACCATATCTTTTTGAGAAGAAATCATTGACCCAATATTTGGC
>JBAVOA010000465.1:0-1878 GCA_049691635.1 Aestuariivirga sp.
GCTGTGAAGAGTGGCCCATCGCCCACCAGACGAGTTTGTAGGTCAGTGTATCGATGTGGCTGATGTAGCCAATCGACCAGAGGAAGGTGGGGATCAGGATGATTGCCCCAGAGGCAATGGTGAACACGGCGATGATGCAGGCCGTCAGGGCACCGAAGGTGACAAGCGGGATCGAGCCCTCGTAGGTCTTTTCCTCCTTGGCGATCACCAATGTGCCAAGGAAGATGAAGCAGCCGATAAGCGCTCCGACCGCAAACAGGATCAGACCGAGGTAGAAATGCGGTTGGGCTTTCAACGGCACATAGGAGGTGAACATCACACTTGAATCGCCCTGCAATACGGCGACGTTAGTCATCAGGCCACCAACGACCATCAGGGCGAATCCGACCCATCCCCAGCGCGGCGCCGCGATGCGGCTGCTCAGGATAACAGCGGATGCGAAGTATAGCACCGCCATCTCGAAGAAAATGATCCACAGCAGGAGCACATCAAGGCCATGCGCAGTGAGCACGAGGTAGAACATGTCCGATGACAGGAGATGAACAGCCGGCCAACGGGTCAGCGCCACCAGCAGACCGAAGGTTCCGCCGATCAGCAGAAATACGACGGCGGCCACGGCGTTAGCCTTGATGAGGCGTTCGGCGGCGAGGTCGATCTTAAGGCCGGTCGCCGGGCAGGTCCGGAATTTCGTCGCCAGCGCTCCAACAAAGCCTGATTCAATTGCAGCTGTGGACATTTCAGCCTCCCTGGCCCGGTTCGACCACGTAGATGCGGCCGGTCATAACATGATGGCCAAGGCCACAATATTCATTGCAAACAACGCCATACACTCCGACTTCAGTTGGTGTGATGGTGACGATGTGTTCGAGGCCCGGGTGGACTTGGATGTTCATGTTTACAGGTTGCAGCGAAAATCCGTGTTGCATGTCCAGCGATGAAATGTGCAGCTTGTAGGCTTTGTCCTTCTCAAGTTCGAGGACCGGCCACCAGTCATAGGTACGGGCCAGCATGTAGGCATCGCCACCTGGCTCAGGCTTTGCCACGGGAATGCCGGTATCGCCTTCTTCCCGGATTTTATATTTTTCGGCAAAATCGCTAGTGCGTTGCTCAAATACGGCAGGATCAATGCGGCCGACCTGCGTCGACAGGTTCTGCTGCCCGTAGATATGCCAATAGATCATCATGAAGAACATGATGAGGCCCCAGATGAATGCGACACTAATCCAGACCAGTTCGGCCTTGGCAATAGGTTCGTTCCACCAGACACGGGACTGCGGAGGGTGAATGGCCATTGTATTCCCCTATTTTGCCAGTGGAATCTGGGTGATTTCCATCACCCCCCAAAGAATATAAATGACAGCTGGAACCACCACGCCAATGAACAGCAGCAGAAATGGGTTATCAAGCAAGCGCTGCATGAAGGGAATCCGTTCGAGTGGCGATAACGCGGCTTCGCTATCGGTCTTGTCGGCCATAGAACCCTCCTGCCCATAAGGTTGGCTGGATATTGAACGCATGAATCCCGAGTAGTCTTTGATCTAGATCAAGCGAAACGGAATGAGAAAGCCCATTGCCATAGGCAGGCAAATGGCATCGCCCGCTCTTGAAGGATATCTGAGCGGAATGGGAGCACTGAATGTGTGGGGTTGAAGGGGAGACTGGACTTTTGATTGGACAACAACAGGAACAGCGCTAAAGGCGCGCGTATGATGAGCCCACGTAACCGCGGCCATTCGCCAAATTAGACACCTAAACGCGACCTTTCTTCACCATCATCTTGCCAACGAACTTGCCGTTTTGGTTTAGGCCCGTATCCCAACGAACTGAATCCGCGTGAGGGCCATCGCTCAAATGGTGGGTTGGGAGCCCGCTTCTGGC
>JBAVOA010000466.1:0-5840 GCA_049691635.1 Aestuariivirga sp.
GCGAAGCCTGGAGCCTGTTCGGCGGCATCAAGTATGATCTTCAAAATGACCGGTTCCTGAGCAAATCTGCCGGTATTGCCTTTGATTGCGATTGCATGAGCGCAAAATTGACATATTCGGAAACCAACACAACGGAAGTGGGCAATCAAACTGACCGCACGTTGAAGCTATCTGTTGAGTTGCGGACCATTGGCCAGACGGGCTTTTCCACTGGCCTCTAAGAAAGAAATCGATGACGAAAACGATCTATTTTTTGGCGGCCTTTCTGTGTGCGTTTGTCCAATTGGATTGCAGTCAAAATTCGGCATGGGCCGCCGGTGAAGGAATTATTGCCACCGTCAATGATATTCCGATTACTAGTTTTGATATCGACCAGCGATTGCGCCTGATGGAGCTCCTTGACCGGAAACAGGAAGGCGAAGATGTTCGCAAGCGCGCCCTAAACGCGATGATTGACGAGGTCATCAAAATTGCGGAAGCCAAGAAATACAAAGTCAACGCCACGGACAAGGAAATTGATGCCCAAATTGCGCGCATCATCAAAGGGCTGAAAACCGATCCGGAAGGGCTCCGCAACAGATTGAAGACGCAAGGCATAGCCATCGGGTCAC
The DNA here is from genome assembly GCA_049691635.1 of Aestuariivirga sp. GTDB lineage: Bacteria > Pseudomonadota > Alphaproteobacteria > Rhizobiales > Aestuariivirgaceae > Aestuariivirga. The sequence continues at coordinate 612 of JBAVOA010000466.1, forward strand.
TGAAGCAATACGTGGCCGCGCAGATTGCCTTCGCGCGCATTCTTGGCGGCAAATACCAGGTCAAGATCAAGGTTGAGCCGGCCGAGGTTGACAAGAAATATGCCGAAATCAAGCAAAGCCTTGAACAAAGGGTAAGCGCCGTCATGAATGATCCGCGCATGAAGGCGGTGCAGATCTACAGCATTGTCGAAATTGACCTGCCGGTTGAATCGCCAGATGATCCGATGCTTCTGCAAGCCAGGGCTGTCGAGGCGTCGCAATTGATACAGAAATTCAACGGCTGCACATCAGCACGTACTGCGGCGTCCGGCATTTTCAACGTCAAAATTGGAAAGCCCATTGATGCGGTTGCAGCAAAAATTCCCAAGCCGTTGAAGAACGCTCTCGACAAGGTTGGTCCTGGCAAGGCCATGGGTCCTGCTCGAGGTCCAAAGGGAATTCAGGTCATCGGCTTTTGCGGAAAACGGACCATCCAGCCGCCCAAGCCAAAGTATGAGCTTCCGACCCGCCAGCAGGTTGAAACGGCCGTTTCAAATGAGAAGTACGATGCGGTCGAAAACAAATATATGAAAATCATGCGCAAGACGGCTTTGATTGAGTACAAAGATCCAGCCTACGCGCAGCCTTGATCCATGGGGCCTTCCGCGCAACACCTGAAGCCCATTGCCTTGACTTGCGGCGAGCCTTCGGGCATCGCGCCGGAGATCACGGCCAAGGCCTGGCTTGCCCTGCATGAGCAGATGCGAGGCGTGTTTTTCCTGATCGGGGATGGCGACTATGTTCAGAGTCGTGCAGCGGCGGCAGGAATTTCTATCCTCATAAGGAAGATCTCCAGTCCCCGCGAAACCCTGGACCATTTTGCAGGCGCATTGCCAATCCTGCACCGGCCATTGGCGGTCAGCCCCAAACCCGGCGTTGTCGACCTTGCTACAGCAGGAAATGTTGTTGCGTCGATCGATGAAGGTGCAGCAATTACAATGGCTGGCGAGGCTGCGGCCCTTGTCACCAATCCCATCCAGAAGGAAGCACTCTACTCCACCGGCTTCAGGCACCAGGGCCACACGGATTACCTGGCTTCGCTTGCAGCCAAGTCCGGTCTGAAGCCCCATGAGGTGATGATGCTGGTGGCCAAGGATCTTCGCGCCGTTCCGCTCACGGTTCACATCCCCTTCAAGGATGTTCCAGCGGCGCTTACGGCGGATGTTATCATCAATCAGGCGCGGGTAGTGGCCCATGACCTGCGGAAGTATTTCGGTATCGCCATTCCGCGCCTGGCTTTTACGGGGCTAAACCCCCATGCGGGTGAAAACGGCACCATGGGCCATGAGGAGCAGACTCTCATCATCCCCGCCCTCAACCAGTTGCGGGCAGAGGGCGTCACCGTTGCTGGGCCGCTTCCGGCCGACACGGCTTTCCATGAAGAGGCGCGTGCTGCTTACGACGCCATCCTTTGCATGTATCATGACCAAGCGCTGATCCCGGTGAAGACGCTGGATTTTCATGGCGGGGTAAACGTGACCCTGGGCTTGCCATTTATCCGCACCTCGCCCGACCACGGCACAGCTCTTGGCATTGCAGGCACAGGAAAGGCAAACCCACAAAGCCTGATTGCGGCTTTGAAGCTGGCGGGCGAAATGGCAGCGCATGTCAGGGGCTGAAGACGGCCTGCCCCCGCTTCGCGAGGTCATAGCGCGCTATGATCTTGGTGCCAAGAAAAGCCTAGGGCAGAATTTCCTCTTTGATCTCAATCTCACGCGGCGCATCGCACGCAGCGCGGCCCCCCTTGAGGGATTCACTGTTGTCGAGATTGGTCCCGGTCCCGGCGGTCTGACACGGGCCCTGCTGATGGAGGGCGCCACGCGTGTCCTAGCTGTTGAGCGCGACGCGAGAACCCTGCCCGCCCTTGCCGAAATTTCCGCAGCCTATGTCGGCAGGCTATCTGTCAAATCCGATGATGCCTTGGCCGTTGACTGGCCTACCGTTGTATCTGGCCCGGCAAAGATTGTCGCCAACCTGCCCTATAATGTGGCCACGGTTCTGGTTACCGGGTGGCTCACGCAGGGTGCCTGGCCACCTTGGTTTTCTTCCCTCACCTTGATGTTCCAGAAAGAAGTGGCGGAACGGATCGCGGCCAAGCCAGGTGGCAAGGACTACGGCAGGCTTTCGGTTCTCTGCCAATGGCGCTGCGAAGTGAAGAAACTCTTTGATGTCAACCGCAGCGCGTTTACGCCTGCCCCGAAGGTTACGTCCAGCATCATTCGACTGATTCCCAGGCAATTGCCTGAGGTTTCCTGCGAGGTGAAGGATTTGGAAAAAGTGACTGCCGCAGCGTTCGGGCAACGCAGAAAGATGCTCCGCTCCAGCCTGCGCGGCGCGTTCGACGCGCCGGAAATCATCCTTGCTGAACTCGGGATCAATCCGGAACAGCGGGCCGAGCAATTGCAGGTGAATGATTTTGCCCGGTTGGCCCAGGTTTTGGGAAAGTTGTGATTTACAACCCCTTGGTCAGAGCCCGCACGAATTCTGTCAGGCCCACTCGTCTTCTGCGCTTCAATCTTTCAGCACAGAGAATGGCCGTGATCTGGCCATGGGAATCCTCAAGCTCGTCATTTACAATCACATAGTCATATTCCGGCCAATGGCTGATTTCGCGCGAGGCTTCTGCCATGCGCTTGGCAACAACTGTGGCGGAATCCTGGGCGCGGTTAATCAGGCGGTTCTGCAGTTCATCCGACGACGGTGGCAGAATGAACACCCGCACCAGATCATCTTCCATGGCCTGTGCCAATTGCTGGGTGCCCTGCCAATCAATGTCGAACAATACGTCCCTGCCCTTGGCCAACGCTTCTTCAACGGGCTTGCGCGGGGTGCCGTAATAGTTGCCAAAGACCTCAGCCCATTCCAGCAGCTCCTTCCGGTCACGCATCTGGCTAAAACGGTCCTTGCCGATAAAATGGTAATCCTTGCCATCGGTTTCTCCGGGACGCGGGGGCCGCGTGGTGACCGATATGGACATGGTGATATTACTGTCCGCAGCCAGGAGCTTGCGCGACAGGGTTGTCTTGCCCGCACCGGATGGCGAGGACATGACGAGTAACAGGCCCCTGCGGGCAATGTCGGTTTTCGGCACCGTCTTATTCAATGTTTTGCACCTGTTCGCGCATCTGATCGATGACTGTTTTGAGTTCAAGACCGATTGCCGTCAAGGTCTTGTCCAAGGCCTTGGAACACAGTGTATTGGCCTCCCGGTTGAATTCCTGGGAGAGGAAATCGAATTTGCGGCCGGCGGGCTCGGGTGACGCCAGCAGGACGCGGGCCGCTTCAAGATGGGCAAAGAGGCGGTCGAGCTCTTCCTGGATGTCGGCGCGCGTGGCAATCAGGATGGCTTCCTGGTGCAACCGATCCTTGTCAAAGTCTGCGCCCGTATCCAACAGCCTTGTGATCTGGTCGTGCAGGCGCAGCCTGGTTGCGTCTGCCGAGCGTGCCGGGCAATCGCGGGCGGCAATAACCAGACTTTCAATTTTCGCAAGCTGGGCTGAAATTACTGTGGAAAGCCTCGCACCCTCGGAGCGCCTTGCAGCGTCAAGGGCCGCTGCGGCCTTTTCCAGCGAACTTGCAACATCGGCAAGGCGGGCCTCAACCTCAGCCTCTGTTTGCGTAGGCTGCACCACTTCCAAGACGCCACGGAGCCCCATAAGGGACACCGCGCTGAGGGGCACGCCGCCGATCCGATCGCGCAGTTTTTCGGCAATTGCGAGTACCTGCTCTAAAACCGCCTCATTCACCACAACGGCTTCAGGCGTGGCGGCTCCGCTGGTGGTCAGGGTGACCTGGAGGTTTCCACGCTTGATGTGCTGGGCAAGCGCGCTGCGGGCAATGGGCTCAAGCGCCTCAAAGCCTGAAGGCAGGCGACAGCGGATATCCAGGGCTTTGCCGTTGACGCTCTTGATTTCCCATTGCCAATGGAGCCCAGCCTTTTCGCCCGAGCTTTGTGCAAACCCCGTCATACTCGAAAGCGCCATATCGTCACCGTCTAAAGAATCAATTTGGGGAACTCTATCAGGTGGCTGGCCCTTGCTCCAAAGGAGTTCGGGCCAGCATCTTTCTTGCCTTGAATTGCGTGACGCTTATCCGCACCAGGAAGTAGCAAAGGACGGCGAACAGAATGCCCAGCGGCACGCCTCCGAGAAGCATTGGCATAAGCACGGGTTCTATGCTGTTCCACAGCATCTGCAGGGCAGCTATTGGCCCATGGCTCCAGAAACTGACGCCGTTATCCGCCACAGGTAATTCCACTCGGTCCTTGGCCGCCAAACCCAGCAGATGGGCTCCAAGGTTGTAGGAAGCAATCCACATAAAGGGAAATGTGAGCGGATTGCCAAGAAGGGTTCCAATCGCCGAAGCAATCAAATTGCCTCGCACCGACAGGGCAATCAGAGCCGCCAAAGCGAAGTGAAAACCAATAAACGGCGTAAAGGCAGTAAATACGCCGACGGCAAAGCCAAGAGCCAGCCTGTGCGGTGTGACCTTGATGCGTGCCATCCGATGCATGGTGTAGCGGCAGGCCCGGCTTAGGCCGATCCTCGGCCACAGCAGGTTTCTGAACTTGGCCCAAAGCGACGGCTTAACGCGTGATGAAAACACCGGTCGTCCCTATTCTCAATCCCTTGCCTGTTGGCTCCGTCCGAAGTGTCATCCCAAGAGATTAACAAATCGCACAGCTTCTGGAATTTCCGGTGGCCCGCCCGATATTCCATGCCTCGGCAGCGGATACGTTATTGCATATATGCCGCCGGGTCGAGGGGGATCGGAGCGGGTCACAAAACACCAGTTCAAACTCACTCTCGCCATCATTTGTTTAGCCTCTATACTGCCTACAGCTCGCCCAACTTTCAAAAGGATATTCCATGGCCAAGCGCATTGTTTTCACCGGCGGTTCAGGCAAGGCAGGACGGCATGTGGTGCCTTGGCTAAAAGCCAAGGGCTATGACATTCTCAATCTTGACCTGAAACCCCTGGACTGCCCGGGGGTAAACACCTTGATCACCAATGTCACCGACAGCGGGCAAGTGTTCAATGCATTGTCTATGCATTTTGATTTTGGGGGCTATGACACCGGAAAAGGCCCGGCCAAGATCGATGCCGTGGTTCATTTCGCCGCCATTCCACGTGTACTGATCCAACCCGACAACGTGACATTCTCCCAAAATGTCGTGAGCACCTATAATG
>JBAVOA010000467.1:0-18750 GCA_049691635.1 Aestuariivirga sp.
CAGCCTGCAGCGCGGCGGCGGCCGTAGCGGCATCGCTCTGGGCGGTTGCCGCAGCGGCGGCTGCCGCATCAGCATCGGCCTGGGCCGTCGCCGCCGTGGCTGCTGCCGTGTCCGCAGCATCGGCGGCAGCAACGGAAGCAGCGTTCGCATCACGGTAGGCGGCGATTTTTCCAACCCGCGAGTTGGGAGCGGCATTGGCCAGTGCCGTTGCCGAGGCGTGCGCCGCATTCAGGGCGCCCAGCTGTGACGCCGTGCTGCCATTTGACGCCTTTTCAGTGCCACCCGCCTTGGCAGAATTCCCGTTTCCAGCTCCGGCACCACCGTTTCCATTGCCATTGCCGCCTGCGTTGCCATTGCCATTGCCATTGCCGCCCTTGGCGGCAAAGGCGGTATCGATGGCCAGCGGGCCAGTCATGCCCAGAAGTGCGGGAGAAACAAGGAATGCCACGCCAAAAGCGAGTGCGGCAGCGGAACTTGAAAACTTGTAAGCCATGATATTCCTCTTTCTCGAATCACAATGGTTAAGAATCATCTTCGCCATAGTCCTGATTTGCAATGGTAAATGCAATGATAAGCCTCAGATGGGGTGAACCATGCGTTGCGGAATTGGCTGCAATTCTTGTCAAATTGGCGGCAGAGACGCGGCCTAGGCCCGGCTAATTGGCCAGGGCCTGCTCCAAATCGGCGATCAGGTCGGCCACGTCCTCGATGCCGATGGAGAAGCGGATGAGGTTGGCGGCCACGATGCTGTTGGGGCCTTCCACCGACTTCCGGTGTTCGGCCAGGCTTTCGACGCCGCCCAGCGAGGTTGCGGGGGTGAAGACCTTGAGCCTGACGGCAACGCCACGGGTTTGCGCCTCATCGCCTTTCACCAGGAGCGACAGCATGCCGCCGAAACCGCCGGTCATCTGCTTCTTTGCGATCCTGTGCTGGGGATGGCTTTCCAGGCCGGGATAGAGAACGGCCTCGAGCCGGGGATGTTTTTCAAAATGCCTGGCCAAAGCCAGCGCATTGCGCGAGGCCTGTTCGACGCGCAGGAACAGCGTGCGCAGTCCGCGGGTGAGGAGATAGGCCTCGAAACTTCCGAGCGTGGCGCCGAGGCCGACCTGGGCCTGTTTGAGCGCTTCCCAGCGCGGGCTGGCTTCGCGGGCGGTGAGCACCCCGGCGGTCACATCACTGTGGCCATTCAGATATTTTGTAGCGGAATGGAAAACGATATCGGCACCGAGCGTCAACGGCCTGCTGACCACCGGCGGCGCGCAGGTCGAATCGACCACCAGAATGGCTCCCGCCGCATGGGCAAGATCGGCGGCGGCTCTGATGTCGATCACATCCCAGGTGGGGTTCACCGGTGTTTCGATCCAGAGCATGGCGGTCTTGCCGGGGATGATGGCTTTGGCGAGGCTTACGGGATCGGCGGCATCGAAGAGGTCGAGGCCGATGCCGCGCATGGACTGCTGGCGCAGCATCCAGGATTTCACGCCGTGGTACATGATAGTAGGGGCGGCGATGCGCTGGCCGGAGTCCAGGGTTTCGATGAGCGCCGTGGCGGCTCCCATCCCTGAGGCAAAGAGACGGGTTTCGAAGCCCTCCTCCAATTCACACAGCAGGCCTTCGGCATGGGCCACGGTGGGCGAGCCGTTGCGTGAATAGATGTAATTGCCGACGAGGCTGTAATCTTCCTTGCGGGCGAAGGTGGTGGAAGGCTGGATGGCGGGAATGACCGCGCCGGTTTCCTTGTCGATGTAGTGGCCGGCCTGGGCAATGGTGGTGCGGATGGAGGGCTTCGAGTTGGACCGGTCAGACATGCTGGCCGCCGTTGATATGGAGTTCGGCGCCGGTCACATAGCTTGAACTGTCCGTACATAGAAAATAAATCGCCTTGGCCACTTCTTCGGGCTGGCCGAGACGGCGCTGGGGAATCTGCGGAATGATTTTTTCGGTGCCGGGCGAGAGAATGGCGGTTTCGATTTCGCCGGGCGAGATGGAATTCACCCGCACGCCCCGGGGGCCGAAATCCGCCGCCATTTCGCGGGTGAGCGAGGCAAGCGCGGCCTTGGACGTGGAGTAAGCGGCCCCGGCAAAGGGATGCACACGCGATCCCGCGATCGACGTCACATTCACCACGGCGCCCTTGGCCGCTTCGAGCTCGTCGATGAGACCGCGGGCCAGCATGATGGGGGCGAAGAAATTCACCTGGAACACGGTTTTCCAGTCGGCTTCACTGGTTTCAATGGTGTTCAGCCGTCCGCCACCGGGTTTCTTGGGACTGATGGCGGCATTGTTTACGAGCGCATAGAGTTTCGAGCCCTGCTCCTTCAGCTTGTCCTTCATGCGCAGGATAGCGGCGGCGGTATCGATGGAATCGGAAAGATCGACCTGGATGTGATCCTCAGGCCCGGCATCCCAGGGGCAATCCTCGGGGAATGGGTGGCGCGAACAGGAAATCACGCGCCAGCCGGCTGTTGAAAAGCGCTTCACGGTGGCGTGCCCAATGCCGCGGGAGGCACCGGTGAGGATCAGGGTCTTGCGTTCAGCGTCGGGGGTCTGGGTCATGGGTCAGGGATATAGCCTTGTCTTGGTCCAGCCGCTATCGGCATCGGGCCTGCGGAACACCACGCGGTCGTGAAGCCTAAAGGGCCGGTCGTGCCAGAATTCAATGGACAGGGGCCTGACGCGGAAGCCGGACCATTGGGGCGGGCGGGGAACGGCGCCAAGGGCATATTTCGCGCCATACATGGCAACGGCGGTTTCGAGCGCAAAGCGGCCCTCGAGAGGTCGCGACTGCTGGGAGGCCCAGGCGCCAATCTGGCTCTGCTTGGCCCGCGAGGCAAAATATGCGTCTGCCTCGGCGGCCGAGACCTGCTCGACAAGGCCGCGCACCCGCACCTGGCGGCGGAGCGACTTCCAGTGGAAACAGAGGGCCGCCTTCTTGGTGCCGAGAATTTCCTGGCCCTTCTGGCTTTCGTAATTGGTGTAGAAGACAAAGCCGCGCTCATCGGCATCCTTCAGTAGCACCATACGCACATTGGGCATGCCCTCCTCATCGACGGTGGCCAGAGCCATGCCATTGGGATCATTGGGTTCGGACTTTCCTGCGTCGGCAAGCCACTCGGCGAAAAGCTGGAACGGATCATTGCGCTCGGCAAAACCGTAGGCGGCGGTAAGGGTTGTCAGATCACTCAGGCTCATTGCTTTAACCAAACCTTTTCAGGCCCCAGACTCTTCACATTTCATCCCACTTTGGCCACGGGATGCGCTCATTTCCTGCCTAGATGGTTAAGGCAATATGGCTCTCAAGTCGCGGGAAAACCAGATCATGCTCAAGACCTATGCGGCAGTTGCAATGGCGGGCCTCATGCTCGCGGGATGCGCGCCCGACAGCGGGCCGAAGGAAAGTTCGGGCGCCCTGCTCGGCGGCGTTGCCGGCGGCTTGCTCGGCAACAGCATCGGCCATGGTAATGGCCGGGCGGCGGCCACCATTCTGGGTGCGGCACTCGGCGCCGTGGTTGGCGGCAAAGTGGGGCGGAGCCTCGACGACGAGGACCGCAACTATGCCTATGGCGCCGCAACCCGCTCCTTTACGTCAGGCCGTGAAGTCACTTGGGAAAATCCGGACAGCGGCCACCGCGGCCGTTTCCGCTCGCGGCCCGGCGCGCAACGGGACGGGCGCCTCTGCCGGGACTTCGACCACACGATCTGGGTGGACGGCGAACCGGAGCTGATCGAAGGCACGGCCTGCCAGACGGAAGACGGCCGCTGGCGCGTGGTGGGGTGATGGCTATACCGAGAGCACCTTCTGGTGGTTTTCCTGATTAAACTTCCGCCTTAGGCCCGTAGACCAGTAGAAGAGATTGAAATCGTGCTATTGGCCAAGTTGCGGCACCCGGCTTCGAGGCTTTCGCAGCAGGCATCTGATCGCCATCAGCCGCGCCATCTCACTCGCTGAATAGTGCTCGCACTTGGTGTGACAGACCTAACTTCGGCGCAGCGCGCTACTTCTTCTTATCGGACGAAGAACCCATGGCCGACTTGGGTTGCGTGGTTGCGAATGAAGAAACTGCTGCAGCGGGCTTTGCCTTCGATTGCTTTGGCTTCTTTTTCTCGCGATTGCTTCGTTGTTCACCTTTGGCCATCTGCCATCTCCTTAGTTGTCTTAATAATGAATTCGAGTGGACGGTTGGGATTTACACCCAACCCGCGGCCACTGCTAGTGCGGAAGCCTGAATTTCTCTGAGGTTTCAGGCAGTAAAACCGCGCCCGTCATTGAACCAAGGGCCCTTACGGCCGGCGCAACTGGCGTTTCATCGCCAACCGAGCAAGCTCGTGACCGCAAGGCAATCTACCGGGCGGGCTTTCCTGACCTGCAACAGGTTCGAATGCGGTTAACCGGTCTTCGCCTTAAAGTCAGCGATGAGTTTGGCCAGATCCGCGGTTTCGCTGCACTTGCTGCATGTGGTAGTCAGAATGTCCAGCCTCTCCTGTGCCTTCGGCAGGTTTTTCATCTCAAGATAGAGCTCGCCGAGATACTCGTTTGCACCGACGTGGTTTGGATTGAGCGCCAATGCCGAGTTGTAATAGCCCAGCGCCTTGTCCATGTTGCCGAGCTTGCGGTTGCTGAAGCCCAGAAGGTTGAATGCGTCAGCATTGGCCGGGTCTTTGGCGACGATTTTCTCCAGTATCGTCACGGCACCGGCATAATCTCCGGCAGTGACCATTGCCTTCGCCTTTAAGAAAATTTTGCTCGCGTTCATCGCCACCGGAGCTTTCTTGGTGACGGATTTCGTCACCGCAGGTGCTTTCTTTACAACCGGCGGCTTCGTGGTCGTCGTCCCGCTCGCGCCAGAACTTGCCGCCCAAGCCGGGCTGAGTGGCGAGAAGCTAAGGCCAAGCCCAAGGGCCAAAGCTGAAACCAGTAGCATATGTTGTGAATTTCGCATGGCAAACCTCCAATATGTGTCTTCTTTATACGTGGCTATTCTCCGGCGGATTATAAGCCTCTGTGAACAAACATTAATGACGCTGCGGTCGAACGGATTGGGCGCAGACTTCAACCCAAAGTCAATTGTGGCGATGTTGCGAGCCCAGGCAACCACAGCAGCTTCCTGCGCCAGCCAGAGAAACCCATGGCACCGGGGCCTGCCCCACTCGACCGGACGCCAGCATGCAGAGCCTATAATTTTGGCTGGCACCGAATATCGGGCAGGCCATAAGTGACATGACTTGCTTTTTTCCAAACCAGACGAAGTGAGAGATTATTTGCTGGTGACCACTTTTAGCTGTGATCAAATATATTGGATTGGATGCCCGTTCTGGATCAATTGCGAAACTCAAAACCAAGCCACACCTCACCCTTTCCTTCCCTGCCTAACTATGCCAAATAGCCATGCGGCGGCCCATTGCGGCTGCGGGTTGCGTTGATCAGGGAAAATCATGAACGATACCAAAGGCTTGATGGCCGGCAAACGCGGACTGATCATGGGCGTTGCCAACAGCCGATCGATTGCCTGGGGCATTGCGCAGGCTTGCGCGCGGCATGGGGCGGAACTGGCCTTCACCTATCAGGGCGACGCGATCAAGAAGCGGGTTGAGCCCTTGGCTGCCGAAATCGGCGCCAAGCTTGTGGTGCCTTGCGATGTGACCGACATGGCTTCGGTTGATGCGACCTTCGCGGCAATTGAAAAGGCATGGGGCAAGCTGGACTTTGTGGTTCACGCAATTGCCTTTTCCGACAAGGACGAACTCACCGGGCGCTATGTCGACACCAGCGCTGACAATTTCAGCAAGACCATGTTCATTTCCTGCTACAGCTTCACGGCCATTGCCCAGCGCGCCGAAAAGCTGATGACGGAGGGCGGCTCGCTGCTGACCCTCACTTACTACGGGGCTGAAAAATGGATGCCGCATTACAATGTGATGGGCGTGGCGAAAGCTGCACTTGAAGCTTCGGTGCGCTACATGGCGGCCGATCTCGGGCCGAAGAATATCCGCGTCAATGCGATCTCGGCCGGGCCGATCAAGACGCTGGCCGCCTCTGGCATTGGCGACTTCCGCTACATCCTGAAATGGAATGAATATAACTCGCCGTTGCGGCGCACGGTGACCACGGAAGAAGTGGGCGACAGCGCTTTCTATCTGCTGTCCGATTTGTCGCGCGGGGTGACCGGCGAAATCCTGCATGTGGATTCGGGCTACCATATCGTCGGCATGAAGAATCCGACGGCGCCCGACATGAGTGTTGCCAGCAACGGTGAGTGAGACGCGACCACCCATTTATTTTGTCCGCCACGGGGAGACCGAGTGGAACCGGCTTGGTCTCATCCAGGGCTGGACTGACATTCCGCTGAACGAGATGGGCCACATCCAGGCGCAGAGCCTGGCGCGGGCCTTCGTGGCGCATCCGGAAGTGACGAAGGAATGCCGCTTCGCGGTGAGCCCGCTGGGACGCACGCGGCAGACCATGGCCTATATCGCCGAGGCGCTTTCGCTGCCGGAAAGCCATGTTTCGATTTCGCCGCCGCTGAAAGAGCTTGGCTTTGGCATCTGGGAAGGCAAGCCCTTCTGGGAACTCAAGGCCTCACCGATTTATCCCGCCGATCCGGAGACGCGCTATTCCTGGCGGCCCGAGGGCGGCGAGAGCTATGAGGACGGACAGGAGCGGCTCAAACATTGGCTGGCAAGCCTTCAGGACCCGACCGTGGTGGTTTCCCATGGCGCCATCGGGCGCTGCCTGATCGGGCATCTCACCAACATGAGCATGCGCGATCTGGTGGGCATTCGCATGCATCAGGGGCGGTTTTGCAAAATCGCCGATGGCGTGGCGGAGTGGTTTGACGGAACACCAACGCCAGCCTAAAACATTTTCATGTCACACAACACCTTCGGCCACCTGTTTCGCATGACCACCTTTGGAGAAAGCCACGGGCCGGCGCTCGGCTGCGTGGTGGATGGCTGCCCGCCGGGGATCAAGCTCGGGGTTGCCGATATCCAGGGCTTTCTCGACAAGCGCAGACCAGGCCAGAACCGCTTCACCACCCAGCGGGCCGAACCCGATGCGGTAAAAATCCTCTCCGGTGTGTTTGAAGACGAGCGCACGGACGGCCAGGTGACCACGGGCACGCCGATCATGCTGATGATCGAGAATGTGGATCAACGTTCCAAGGATTATTCTGAAATCCGCGACAAGTTCCGTCCCGGCCATGCGGACCTGACCTATCTGGCCAAATATGGCGTGCGGGATTACCGCGGCGGCGGGCGTTCCTCGGCGCGGGAGACGGCGGCGCGGGTGGCGGCGGGTGCGGTGGCGCGGAAGGTTATTCCGGGCGTCACCATTCGCGGCGCTCTCGTGCAGATGGGCACGCAGAAGATCGACTACAAGAATTGGGACTGGGCCGAGGTTCAGAACAATCCTTTTTTTTCACCGGACGCGAAGGCGGCGGCGCAATGGGAAGGCTATCTCGACGGCATCCGCAAGGCGGGGTCTTCCTGTGGTGCCGTTGTGGAGGTGACGGCGTCGGGTGTTCCGGCAGGCTGGGGTGCGCCGGTTTACGGCAAGCTGGATCAGGATCTGGCGGCGGCAATGATGAGCATCAATGCGGTGAAGGGCGTTGAAATCGGCGCGGGCTTTGCGGCAGCGGGGTTTACCGGCGAACAGAACGCCGACGAAATCCGCATGCGCCACGGCAAGCCCGAGTTTCTGTCAAACCATGCGGGCGGCATCCTGGGCGGCATTTCCAGCGGCCAGGATATTGTGGTGCGCATGGCGGTGAAGCCAACTTCGTCGATCCTCACCTCGCGGCAGACGATTACCGCGCAGGGCACCAACACGGACATCAGCACCAGGGGCCGCCACGACCCCTGCGTCGGCATCCGCGCCGTTCCGGTGGCGGAAGCGATGATGGCGCTGGTACTGGCGGATCACTTCCTGCGGCACAGGGCGCAGGTGGGGTAATTCACGCCCTTAAACAGTTTCGCTCTCCATTCAAGCGCCAGCACTTCCAACTCTGTCACCCCGACGGAAGTCGGGGCCTGGACTTTGGGCAGGTGTGGCCCCTGAAAGCCTGGGTCCCGGCGTACGCCGGGATGACAGATTGGGGGATGGGGCGAGGAAGAGTTAAAGCTTTCGTGCCGCGATCAGGAATTCGCGGTTGCCGTCGCCGCCTTCCAGGGATGAGAGGCTGATGCCGATGACCTGCCAACCTGCTGCGGTCAGGTATTCGGAGATTTCCTTGCAGACGCGCTCATGGTCTTGCGGATCACGGACGATGCCGCCTCGGCCTACCGCCTCCCGACCCACTTCGAACTGGGGTTTGATCAGGGCGAGGAGTTTCGTTCCCGAGCCTACCAGGGCTAGTGCTGCCGCGAGGGCCAGTTTCAGGGAGATGAAGCTTACATCGCAGACAATGAGATCGACCTTATGCCTGAGGTGAGCGGCGGTGAGGTCGCGGGCATTGAGGCCTTCGATTGACGTCACGCGTGGATCATTCTTGAGAGATGCATCGAACTGGCCATGGCCCACATCGATTGCAGTGACATGGTCGGCGCCCTGCTCCAAAAGCACCTGCGTGAAGCCTCCAGTCGAGGCGCCAATGTCCAGGCAATTCAAATCCTTGACGGAGATTTTGAAGAAACTGATTCCACTTTTGAGCTTGAGGGCGGAGCGGGAGACGTAGGCGCGCGCTTCATCAAGAATTTCGATGCGGGCTTCAAGGCTGGTGTTCTGGGCGGGCTTTGCCGCCACGACGCCGTCTACGGTCACGGTGCCGCGGGCGATGGCATCCCTGGCGCGGGAGCGCGAGGTGTAGAGCCCGCGCTGAACCAGAAGTTCATCGAGGCGCTGGCGTGTCACTCCACGTCCAAAGGTGCCGTTCCCGAGGGCTTGCCATCGGGCTTCAGGGTGATCTTCTCGATGCGGGCCTCGGCATCCTTCAACTGCTTTTCGCAGTGTTCCTTCAGGGCTTGGCCCCTCTCATAGATGGCAATTGACTGTTCGAGGTCGACCTTGCCGGATTCGAGCTTGGCGACGATTTCCTCAAGCTGGGCCAAGGCCTTTTCGAAAGGCAGTTCGGCGATTTCAGGAAATTTCGTCATAGCTCGTCATCCTCGTCTTCGTCCTGGTCAAGCGCACCTGCACCCCGCATGAGGGCCTGAACATGGATGGCAACGGATGCCGCCAGCCCTTGCAAATCATAGCCGCCTTCCAGCACGGATACAACGCGGCCCTCGGCGTGGGCGTCCGCCGCACTCATCAGTTCCAGCGTAGCCCAAGCGAAATCCTCCTCGCTCAAGCGCAGGCTGCCCAGGGGATCGGCGTGGTGGGCATCGAAGCCGGCGGAGATCAGCACGAGGTCGGGGGCGAAGTCATCAAGCGCCGGCAGGATAATGCTGCGCATGGCATCGCGGAATTCCACGCTGCCGTCACCGGCGCGGAGCGGCGCATTGAAGATATTGCCGACGCCGGTTTCATTGCTGGCACCTGAGCCGGGATAGAGCGGCATCTGGTGGGTGGAGCCATAGAAGAGATTGGGGTCCGACCAGAAGATCTCCTGGGTGCCGTTGCCGTGGTGCACGTCGAAATCAACCACGGCCACGCGCTCGGCACCATAGCGGGCTCGGGCATAGTGGGCGGCGATAGCCACTTGATTGAAGAGGCAGAAGCCCATGGGCTTCCTTGATTCCGCGTGGTGGCCGGGCGGGCGCAACGCGCAGAAGGCGTTGTCGGCCTTGCCGGTGAAGACGGCATCTACCGCAGCAGTGGCGGCCCCCACGGCGCGCAGTGCTGCTTCCAATGAACCGGGGGACATCACTGTGTCGGGATCGACATATTCGATGCCCTCCTCCGGCGACATGGACTGGATATGGTGAAGGTGCTCCTGAGTGTGGGCGCGGAGAATATCCTCTTCCCGTCCGAGGGGTGCCAATTGGCGTTTCAGCCCGGCAAAATGGGGCGATTCCAGAATCTTGTTGATGACCTTGATGCGGTCCACCCTCTCAGGGTGGCCTTCTGGCGTCAGATGATTAAGGCTGGCGGGATGGGTGTATAGAAGCGTATTCATCAGCCTGCTATAGAGCGGCTTCCATGGAAAGTTCCACTGAAATAAATCTGGCCGCTGAGGCCTTGAAAAAGGGCGAGCTTGTCGCGTTTCCGACCGAGACGGTCTATGGGCTGGGGGCCGATGCCACCAGCGATCAGGCGGTGGCGCTGCTCTATGCTGCCAAAGGCAGGCCCACTTTCAATCCACTGATCTCCCATGTGGCCGACGCCGAGGCGGCATTTGCCTTGGGCACATTCGGTGACGAGGCGAAAAAGCTGGCGAGAGCCTTTTGGCCGGGACCTTTGACCATTGTTGTGCAGCGGGCCGCGCATTGCCCAGTTTCCTTTCTGGCATCAGCCGGATTGTCCAGCATTGCGCTCCGCGTTCCCAATCATCCTCTGGCGCTGGCGCTGCTGCGCGCCGTGGGCTGCCCCATCGTGGCCCCGAGCGCCAATCCTTCCGGGCGCGTGAGCCCTACAACAGCGGCCCATGTGAAGCGCGGATTGGGCGAGAAAGTTTCAATCATTCTTGATGGCGGCCCCTGCACAGTGGGGGTTGAATCAACGGTTGTGAGTTTCATGGGAGGGCGCGCGACATTGCTTCGGCCCGGCGGATTGTCACGCGGTGCCATTGAAAAGATTCTGGGACATGAATTGAAGATCGAAGCGGATTCAGCGCAGCCACATGCGCCGGGACAGATGGAAAGCCATTATGCACCGAACGCCCATTTGCGGCTGGATGCCACCGCACCACGGAACGGCGAGATCTATCTGGGATTTGGTTTTCACGACAACGGCCCCCATACGCTTTCGGCCCGCGGCGATGTGGTGCAGGCCGCTGCCAACCTGTTTCGCATGCTGCATGAACTGGATGAGCTGGGGGCAAAGGAGATCGCCGTTGCGCCCATTCCCGATGAAGGGCTGGGCGAAGCCATTAACGACCGATTGCGCCGCGCGGCGGCCCCGAGGCCTGAGACATGACACCAGACCTGCTCAACCAGTTCGCCGCCATCGTCGGCGAGAAGAATGTCCTTCGTGATGCTGTCGACATGGCGGGCTACATGAAGGAATGGCGCGACATCTGGGTGGGGAAATCGCCTCTCGTGCTGCGCCCCGGCAGCACGGAAGAGGTTTCGTGCATCCTGAGACTCGCCACGGAAACGGGAACGGCGATTGTTCCGCAATCGGGCAATACCGGGCTGGTGGGCGGGCAAATTCCCCATGAGAGCGGCGATGAAGTGCTGCTTTCGCTTGACCGGATGACGAAGATATTGAGTGTCGATGCGGCCGACAACACCATGACGGTTCAGGCGGGAGCCATCCTCAAATCCATCCAGGATGCCGCCGATAACGTGGGCCGGTTGTTTCCTCTAAGTCTTGCCTCGGAGGGTTCGTGCCGGATCGGCGGAAATCTTTCCACCAATGCGGGCGGGCTCAATGTGCTGGCCTATGGCAATGCGCGCGACCTGTGTCTGGGGCTTGAAGTTGTCTTGCCCGATGGACGCATATGGAACGGCTTGCGGCGCCTGCGCAAGGATAATACGGGCTATGATCTCAAGAACATGTTTATCGGGGCGGAGGGCACGCTTGGCGTGATCACCGCCGCCGTGCTGAAGCTCTATCCCAAGCCACGCAGCCACGAGACGGCCTTCATCGCCGTCACCTCGCCACAGGCGGCGGTTGATCTGCTCTCCCTTGCCAGAGAAATGAGCGGCAACCGGGTGGTGGCCTTTGAACTGATGCCGCGCATCGCCATGGATTTCACGGTGAAGCACATGGGGATCAGCAATCCCCTCTCAGAATTCTCTCCCTGGTATGCGCTGAGCGAACTGGCCGATCCCGTTCCGGGCAGTTTTGAACGAATTCTGGAGGAAGCGATGACGCGCGGGCTGGTGACCGACGCCACGGTGGCGCAGTCAGAGGCACAAAGGCAGGCGCTTTGGTCCATTCGCGAGCTGATGCCGGAGTCGCAGAAGTTCGAAGGCGGCTCGATCAAGCATGATGTTTCCGTGCCGGTGTCGAAAGTGCCGCAATTCATCGCGGAGGCCACCCTCGCCGTGCATGGCTTCATGCCGGAGGCAAGGGTGATGTCCTTCGGGCACATGGGTGACGGCAACATGCACTTCAACGTGACCCAGCCCAGTGGCATGGACAAGAAAAAGTTTCTCGACCTCTGGCATGAGATGAATGTTGTGGTCTTCGCCGTGGTGCAGAAATTCGACGGCTCGATCAGCGCCGAGCATGGCATCGGGCGGCTGAAGAAAGATCACATGCCGGAGATCAAATCAGCGGTCGAATTGCAGATGATGCGTGACCTGAAAAAACTTTTTGATCCCACGAGCATCATGAATCCCGGCAAGGTGCTGCCCCCGTGATTGCCTTCCGCGACATTTGGCCGGGAGATGAGGACAGTGTTGTAACGCCTTGGAAGTGCTGCGCATTAATCCGTGACTGGAATGCCCTCTACAGGGGCATCGCATCCGCGCGTCAAGGTGAAACCTAGACCGTTCTGGGGGGCATTGCCGAAGGACGCCTTGTTGCCTCGGTCATGGCGGGTCATGACGGGCACCGGGGTGTTCTCTACTATCTCGCGGTTGATCCGGATTTTCGGAGAAAGGCCGCCCTTGCCGCCGCGGAAACGTGGCTGCGCGCGCGTGGCGTATGGAAGATCTATCTGATGGCGCGCAGCGAAAACCAAGGTGCAGGCCGCTTTTATGAACACCTGGGTTACGCCATCAATCCGGTGGTCAGCTTTGGCAAACGCCTTGACGGCTCACAACGGGTGCCCGCCTTGATTAGAGCATAATTATCCGGTGGAAAATTCGTTTGTTAAGGTTAACAATTTACTAACTTTTTAGCGACTGCTGGATTGTTAACGATGTTTATTAGATATTAAGAATTGTAGCTAACCGGCATGAGCGGCCCCCTGAGGCGGGGGATGGAGTGGCGGTTAGAGGCAAAAGATGGGAATTTCGACGTAATTCAAGTGAATATAGTGGGCGGCAATAACGGACCTCGAGGAGAGAGAAGTGAATCCACTACCGGGCAAGAATGAATGGGACTCTGCTAAAAGTGCCCCTCTCGCGGGACCGGACGGCAAGTCTGAGGAAAAATCAGCCGAATTGCGGCTGTCGGGTACACATACGCAACAGCTTCCGTTTCTCAACGCGGCCAGCCAATTTGGCGCCAAACTGGTGCAATTTGCGGTGAAGCCTGTGGCCGAGCGCGAAAGCCGGAGCCCGGTGATCAGCAAAAAGGTGCTGGCCGCGATGGAGGGGGATCCCGACCCGGCAGCATCGCTGGCCGGCATCCGCAATCTTCTGGTTGGCCCGACACGCAATCTGCATAATGCGATGTTCGAAGAGGTTGTCACCATCCTCGAGGAATCCGACCGCGAGGTGCAACAGGCTTTGCGTTCCCTGGGTCGGAAATTCGAGAGCCTTTCCCACGTCACCGATGAACTGGTCTCCGCCTCACTGGACGGCAAAGACGAAACCCGCCAGCAGGCCGAGCATTTCCACAAGGAGTTGCAGAAGTCTGCATCATCCCACCAGGAAATGCTGTCTGAGATGTTTCTGGTGATTGATGCCAAGATTGAGGATTTGACCACGCAGGTCGACACGAAAATCAAGGCGCTGACGGAAAAAGTCGAATCTGGCATACGCGAAGCCATGGCGCAGCAGGACAGGAAAATACGGGAACTGGAAGCCAAGTGGCTGGCTAACACCAATAAAGGTACTGAAGACCTTGAAGCCCGCCTGGAGCGGCTGGAAAAAAGATCGAGCACTGAAAAGGATGACCTGAGCGAAGCCTTTGCCGGTGGTCTTTCCAGCATTGCCGAACGTTTGAAGGCAATGCGCGAGAGCTGAGTGATTCAATATGGGGCGTTGCCTAGAGGTCAGAACAGAGTGAGTTGGGCCTTTGGTTTTGGGGGCGGCGGCGAGCGCGTGATGACAGTGGGCTCAAAAACAAAGTAGTCGCCGGGAGCGGGTTTCAGGAACTGTACCGCCTCTTCGGCGCCAACATTCGTGACATCCAGCCATCTTGCGAAATTCTGCGGGTGAATGACCACGGGCATGCGCTCATTGATTTGCGTGATAACCTCATTCGATGCGGTGGTAATGATGGCCGCGGTTTCAAGTTCCGAGCCATCGGCGCCCAGCCAATGTTCCCAGAGGCCGGCAAAGGCGAAGAGGCCATGATCCGGGCGATGGATGAAATAGGGAATTTTCCTGCCCGGCACATCACCCAGCCATTCATAGAAGCCGTCGGCGGGAATGAGGCAGCGGCGGCGCCTGATGGCATTGCGGAACGAGGGCTTCTCCAGAATGGTCTCGCTGCGCACATTGATGATCGGTTTGCCCGGCCTGATCTCCTTCACCCAGGATGGAATGAGGCCCCAGCGCACCAGGGCGAAATGCCTTTCGCTATTTTCAGTGCGGACAATGGCCATGGGGCCTAGTGGCGCCACATAGCTGCGCGGCGGAAATTCCGGTGTCTCCAGATATTCGAGAAGCAGTCTTGCTTCGTCCGCCGATTTCCTGAAACTATAGAGCCCACACATGGAGACACCCTAAACCGATGCCAGTCTCACAACAATTCCCCAGGCTCGGGGCTTCTGCGTGCGTCTGGAAGGACGGAAAGGTGTTGCTCATCGAACGGGCGAAGCCGCCGGCTGGCCTGTGGAGCCTGCCCGGCGGCCATGTGGAGTTCGGCGAGACGGCCCGGGCGGCGGCGGGGCGGGAGCTGCTGGAGGAAACCGGGATTACCGCTGACCTCACGGAATTTGTCGGGCTCTATGAAATCATCCGGGAGAAGCCCTCCCTGCACTATGCCATTGCTTGCTATTGCGGGTTCTGGACATCGGGCGAGGCAAGGGCTTCAAGCGATGCGCTAGCTTCGCGCTGGGCCTATCCCTCAGCGCTCGATCAAATTGATTTTGTTCCCCGTATCCGGGAAGCCATTGCCCGCGCCCAGATCTTGCTTAAGCTTTGAGACAAGACTTACTGTGGATATTAACCTTTTCTTAAGGAAGAAATCGCAGCGCGCGGCACCTTTGCTAAGGTGCATTAACGATTACGGGGCTGGTGGAAATGGCGCTGTGGGCGGGGATTTGCGACTTCAAATGAAAAGACAGTTATGCTGAAATTCCGGACCAAAGCCGCGCCCGTGACCTATCCGTCCGAGGCCAAGCATCTGGCGTTGCGCTACATTCTAGATGCCTGGGAAGAAGCGGTCTATGAAGGGCTTGATCCGGATTGCATCGCAACGGCTGCGATCTTTGCTGCACTTTCAGACATGGTCGCGACTTATGGCGAGGAATCGGTTGCCGCGATGTGCGCAAAATTGCCCGACCGCATCAGGACGGGCGAATTCTCCATCGCCCAGACCAAGCAATAATCAGTCTAAGGCGCGCAGCAACAGGACGAAGCCGAAGGCGGCAACGAGGATTCCCGACCAGCGATTGATGCGGTCAAGCGTCGAAGGACCGAGTCTTGCCCGGAGCCCGGCGATGAACAGGCTGAGAAGCAGCCACCACAACGCGCCGCCCAGGGCAATTCCCAGAAGAACAACTGCCGGCCGGTATGGCGATGTGCCAAGCGCCAGGATGCCGCTCATGGAGCTGAAGACAGCAATATAGCCGAGGACAAGCCCCGGGTTGGTGACCGAGAGCGAGAAGGTGAGACCAAACTTGGCGGAATGCGGACCCGGCGCAAGATCACCGGCGACAAAATGGGTGCGGGCTGTGCGAAGCCCCAATAAAATCAACAGGAGACCGCCAGCGAACTGCAGAAGTCTGGCGTTGTTCAAGATGAGATTCTCAACCGACTGGACGCCATAGGCCGCGATGCCGGCCAGCAGCACATCAGCCAGTACGGCTCCAAGGCCTGCCAGGAATGCCACCTTCACATTGTGGTTCAAGGCGGTGCGGATGACGATGAGATTGACCGGGCCGACGGGGGCCGACATTGTCAGCCCGATGATCACACCGGCTATCAATATCGAAAGGTCCATGATCTAGCGGATATCCACGACAACGCGGCCGCGTATTTTTCCGGCGACAATCTCTGCAGCAACACGCGGCACATCATCCAATTTCACATGGGTGGTGAGGGCCGCCAGGGATTTCAAATTGAGATCATGGGCGATACGGTCCCACGCCTGCTGGCGGCGCGGCAGCGGCGTGGTGACGGAGTTGATGCCGATCAGTTTCACACCGCGCAGAATGAAAGGGGCAACAGATGTCGGCAGGTCCATGCCCTGGGCAAGGCCACAGGCGGCCACCGTGCCATCATTGGCGATTTGCGAAATGACATTGGCCAATGTGGTGGAACCCACGGAATCAATGGCTCCGGCCCAGCGCATCTTGGCCAGGGGCTTGACCGGGCCATTGAATTCATTGCGGTCAAGGATGGTCGAAGCGCCGAGCTTCTTGAGGAATCCCGCTTCCTCGGGACGGCCGGTGGAGGCGGCAACCTTGAACCCGAGATGGGCCAGCAGAACAATGGACACGGTACCGACGCCGCCCGCAGCGCCAGTTACCAAAACTTCACCATCTCCAGGTTTTACCCCCTGCTCTTCAAGCGCCATGACGCAGAGCATGGCGGTGTAACCGGCAACGCCCACGGCCATGGTATCGGCACAGGTCCAGCCCTTTGGCACGGCCACCAGCCAGTCGCCGGAGACGCGCGCAATTTCCGAATAGCCGCCGTGGTGCTGTTCGCCGACGCCCCAGCCGTTGAGAATAACCTGGTCGCCCGGCTTCCAGCGGGGATGGGCGGATTTCGTAACGGTTCCAGCAAAATCAACACCGGGAATGAGCGGATACTTGCGGATGATGGGGGCCTTGCCAGTGATCGCCAGCCCATCCTTGTAGTTGACCGAGGAATGGCTCACCGCCACGGTCACATCGCCTTCCATGAGGTCAGCTTCCGTCAGCGTAACGAATTGAACCTGCTGGCCCTGGTCGGTTTTGGCGATTTGTATGGCGCGGAAACTTTCGGTCATGATGCCTTTCTTATCGCAGGTAAAGCTTCCACAAACTTAATGGGCTGGCCCTGGGATTTGCCTAAAATTTGATCTTCCCACATGACCTTCTGCCCGCGCACGAAGGTGCCCCGGGGCCAGCCGGTGACGTCATAACCATCGTAGGGCGTCCAGCCGCATTTGCTTTCAATCCAGCTGTTCTCGATCCGCCGTTTTTTCCTGAGGTCCACGACGGTAAGGTCGGCATCATAGCCTTCAGCGATGCGGCCCTTGCCTGCAGTGCCGAAAATGCGGGCGGGGCCGTGGGAGGTGAGATCAACGAAGCGTTCGAGGGAAAGACGGCCCTTGTTCACATGGTCAAGCATGACCGGAACCAGGGTCTGCACACCGGTCATGCCCGAAGGCGAATTGGGATAGGGCTTCGCCTTTTCTTCCAATGTGTGGGGCGCGTGATCCGAGCCCAGGATATCCACCACGCCCGAGTGCAGGGCCTGCCAGATAGCGCGCTGGTGTTCCTTGGAGCGCACAGGCGGATTCATTTGCATGAGAGTGCCAAGCCTTGGGTAGTCGTCGGACGAGAGGGTGAGGTGATGGGGCGTGACCTCCACAGTGGCTACATCCTTGCTGGCGGCCAGCAAGGGCATTTCATCGGCGGTTGAGACGTGGAGAACATGGATGCGTTTTCCAAGCTTGCGCGCAATGCGGATCAGGCGCTCGGTGCACAGCCTTGCAGCTTCGGCGTCGCGCCATATGGGATGGCTTGCGACGTCACCGGCCACCTGCTCGCCCAGGCGCTGGCGCAAACGGGATTCATCCTCACTGTGAAAAGCGGCGCGGCGATTGGTCTGGGCCAGGATGCGCGCCACGCCTTCATCATCATCCACCAGCAAATCCCCAGTGGAAGAGCCCATGAAGACCTTGATTCCGGCGCAGCCCGGAAGCCTTTCAAACCCCGCCAGCTGGTCCACATTCTCCCGGGTGCCGCCCATATAGAAGGCGAAATCGCAATACATGCGGTTGGTGGCGCGGGCAACCTTGTCGGCAAGGGCCGCTGAGGTGACGGTCGGGGGTTTGGTATTGGGCATTTCAAAGACACTGGTGACGCCGCCCATGACCGCGGCGCGGCCGCCCGCTTCCAGGTCTTCCTTGTGCTCAAGGCCTGGCTCGCGCAAATGCACCTGGCTGTCGATGACGCCGGGCAGGATGTGCAATCCGCTGCAATTCAGGGTCTCGGCGGCTGCGAATGCACTGACATCGCCCACCCCCACAATGCGGCCAGCGGAAATTGCCAGATCGCGGAGGCCGGCACCATCCTGGTTGACCACGGTTCCGCCCTTGAGAATGAGATCAGCTATGCGTTTCATCCAGCTTCCTTGATTGTGGCGCAAAGCGAACGTAAATGGTGCGGATGATGAATTCCAGCTTTTTCATGCAGGTGCGGCCGGAACGGTCGGTTTTGAGCCTTGAGGGCGCTGAAGCCGAGCCATTCCTGCATAATCTGGTGACGGCGGATATACTCGGCTTGTCTGATGGCGAGGCCCGCTATGCGGCCCTGCTGATGCCCCAGGGGAAAATCCTCTTTGACTTCTTTGTCCTGAAAACAGACGCAGGATATCTGCTTGATTGTGCGGCTTCGCAGCGTGAAGAACTGGTAAAACGCCTGACGTTTTACCGGCTGCGGGCCAAGGTCGTGATTACCGCGCGCAGCGATCTGGAGGTTGGTGTCGCGG
>JBAVOA010000468.1:0-4712 GCA_049691635.1 Aestuariivirga sp.
GCCACGGCTGGTTCAACCGGGGGCTTACCTCCATCGTCAATGTTTTCCTGCCCGCGGCTTCGCAATTGAATTCAATTCCCATGATGAATACGAATTTCGCGGTCATCCTGGTTGTCGTCTATTCCTATCTTCCTTTCATGATCCTGCCGCTCTTCGCCAATCTGGAAAAACTTGATTACACCCTGAATGAGGCGGCGATGGATTTGGGCTCCAGGCCCATTCAGGTTTTCAGGGATATCACCTTGCCCCTCTCCATGCCGGGAATTGTCGCCGGAGCGCTTCTGGTTTTCATTCCGGCAACCGGCGAACTGGTCATTCCAAGCCTTGTAGGCAATGCCTCCGACCCGATGATTGGCCGTGTCATCAATGACGAGTTCTCGCTCAACCGCCACTGGCCCATGGCCTCAACCATAGCAGTTGCCCTTCTGGTGCTTCTGGTCGTCCCCATCATGCTTTACAACAGGATGCAGGAGAGATCAGTGGAGGGAACAAAGTAGTGCGCCAGCGTTCCACCTTTTTGATTTCCTGCCTGTGTTTTGGGTTGGCCTTTTTCTACGTTCCCATCATTTCGATGATCATTTTCTCTTTTAACAAGTCCAGGCTCGCCACCGTCTGGGGCGGCTTTTCGGTTGAGTGGTACTTCAAGCTTTTCAAGAATGCCCAGATCATCAAGGCGGCAACCCTGTCGCTCGAGATCGCCGTGATCAGTGCAACCCTTGCAACGATTCTCGGCACCATGGCCGGCATGGCCCTGGCGCGGTTCTCCAGGTTCCGCGGCCGCACCCTGTTTTCCGGCCTGGTATCCGCCCCCCTCATCATGCCGGAAGTGATCACCGGGGTTTCCATGCTTTTGCTGTTTGTCTTCATGGAGCGGTATTTCGGCTGGCCTTCAAACCGCGGCTTCACGACAATCACCCTGGCTCACACGACATTTTCCCTGTCCTATGTGGCCGTGATTATCCAGTCTCGGCTGTTGTCCATGGACGTGTCGGTCGAAGAGGCTGCCATGGATCTGGGCTCAAAGCCCTGGCAGGTTCTGTTTGATGTGACCTTGCCGGTCATTGCGCCGGCGATGATTTCCGGCTGGCTTCTTGCCTTTACAATTTCATTGGATGACGTGGTCATCACCAACTTCACAACGGGGCCGGGGGCAACGACCCTTCCGATCCTGATCTGGGGCAAGGTGAAACTTGGGGTCACGCCGGACATCAATGCCCTGGCAACGCTGATTGTGCTGATCGTCAGTATCGGCGTCGGGCTTGCCGGCTATCTCATGTACCGCAACGAGATGCGCCGGGAACGGGATATCCAGCTGGCGATTGCCGCCAACAAGTAGAATCTAGTCGTGGCTGCTGACCAGCTTGGGCTTGGCATCCGCAATTTTTGCCGGCTCTTCCACATCCATGCTTTCAATGCGAAGCCCGCGCTTGACGATTTTTTCCGCTGAAAGCGAAAGTTTTTCCAGATCGGAATTGGCGCTGCCAAAATGCTTCTGCAGGTCGCTCACGCGCTCCTTCAGTCGCGTTACATCCTCGAGCAAACGCATCACCTCAATCTTGATGACATGGGCCTGTTCGCGCATGGCCGAGTCCTTGAAGATGGCCTGCATGGTCTGGATGAGCAGCATCAGCACATTGGGCGAGGCGATGATCACCCGGGCCCGGTGGGCCTTCTGGATCACATCCTCGAATTTTTCATGGAGGTCCGCATAGATCGACTCCGACGGCACAAACATGATGGCCGTCTCGTGGGTTTCGCCGGTGATCAGGTATTTTTCGGAAATGTCCTTCACATGCTTTGACACATCGCTCCGCAGCCGCGCTTCCGCCGCGCGAATGTCGCCTTCGCCCTTTGCTTCCCGCAGGGTGTTGAAGGCCTCCAGCGGAAACTTTGCATCAATGACCAGACGCAGCTCTGAATCGGGCAGGGTAATGAGGCAATCGGGCCGCATGCCGTTCGAAAGTGTGGGCTGAAACGCATAGGCCCGGGAATGAAGCCCGTCGCGCACAATGGCCTCCATCCGCCCCTGGCCATAGGCGCCGCGCGCCTGCTTGTTGGACAGGATATCTTTCAGCGAGATCATCTCGGTTGAAAGTGAGGTCAGGTTTTTCTGGGCCGCATCAATGACCGCCAGCCGCTCGTAGAGGTGGGTGAGGGACTGGGTGGTGCGTTCGGCCTGATCGTTAAGCCCCAGCCCTATGCGCTGTCCCACGTGGTCAAGCCGCTCATCGAGTGTGCGGGTGAGATGGGCTTGGGCGCCTTGCGATTGGTCAGCAAAATTGCGGAGCGTTCCTGCCATCTCGGCCAGGCGGTATTCCAGCTCGGAAGCCCGCCGCATGGTTTCAAGGGCTTCGCTCTTCCGGTTGCGCTGGGCCCGCCACGTGACAATCAGGGTGACAAGGATAAGAGCCAGCACCGCGCCGGCCAGCAAAACGTCAAGCAAAGTAAACGCTGACGATCCAAATTGGATGATGATGTGATCAAGTTGCATCGGCGCATTCTATCCCGATTCGGGGAAAGAAGCGTGGCCCGTCCACACTCAACTAAGCATGGACGGGCCCTTGACCCGCACAACTCGGGACGGCGACAGGAGCCGCACAGGTCAACTCGCTCACAAACAGGGGTAGCTTATTAGGTTCCCGAAACTTTTCCCTCTCAAGAACCAGCTTTTTTGGCTGGCTAATCCCCGCTGGATTAACCGTAAGGTTGACGTCCGATCATGGCCTGAAGACGGGCAGAACAGGGCAATGCGCGGGCAACATTGCGGCGGGATCAAGATGAAAGTTCCGCCTGATTGGGAGAAGAAAAAACAATAGCTTTTGAAAACAATCGCTTAGTGTGATTTCTTCAATGCCCGGCCAGGGGTCATAACCGAGTCGATAAAATCATGGCGTTCAGAAAAATAAATTCCAAACCCACGGCTGAGGCCGAACACAAGGTCTTTGAGTACGCTGGTCATGCTTGCTTCCTGACTACAAATTAACGCTTCTAAGCGTGCTATGCCATTGAAATATGAACGAAATATAAGGATTCAAGAGCGCAGGCCGAAGCTCAGCTATGTGCGGCCTGCATGGCGAATCGGTCCGTCGCCCGAATCAAAGCGTCGGTGAGTCCCGGTTCCGTGGCCGTGTGGCCCGCATCGGCAATGATCTCAAAATCTGCTTCCGGCCATGCCCTGTGCAGGGCCCAGGCGGTTTCGGCCGGAGTGACCACGTCATAGCGGCCCTGCACAATCACGCCGGGCAGACCCCTGAGTTTGGCGGCACCGCTGAGGAGTTGATCGTCTGTTTCAAAGAAGCCCCGGTTGATGAAGTAGTGGCATTCGATGCGTGCAAAGGCCAAGGCAAAGGCATCCCCGCCAAAATCGCTGATCAGTTTGGGATTAGGGATGAGGCAAAGGGTGTTGGCTTCCCACTGGCTCCAGGCCTTGGCGCAGGTCATCTGTTCGGTTGCGTCCGCGCCGGTCAGCCGTTTGTAGTAGGCAGCAACCAGATCATGGCGCTCGGCTGATGGAATGGGGGCGAGATAGGCTTCCCAGGCATCGGGGAACAGCGCGCTGGCGCCCTCCTGATAGAACCATTTGATCTCGCGCTGCCGCACCGTGAAAATGCCGCGCAGGATGAGCTCGTCCACCCGCTCCCGATGGGCCTGGGCATAGGCGAGCCCCAGTGTCGATCCCCACGAGCCGCCCAGAACCTGCCAGGTTTCAATGCCGAGATGGCTGCGCAAGGCTTCCATGTCGGCCACGAGGTGCCAGGTCGTGTTTTCCCGCAGTTCCGCGTTGGGCGTGGACTGCCCGCAGCCCCGCTGGTCAAACACAATGATCCGGTAGCGTTTGGGATCATGCAGGCGCCGCAGGAACGGCGAGATGCCGCCTCCCGGCCCCCCATGCAGGACGACAACGGGCTTGCCCCTCGGGTTTCCGCATTCCTCGTAATAGATTTCATGAAGCTCTGAAACCCGAAGCCTTCCACGGGAATAGGGCTGCAGCTCGGGATAGAACTGCCGCATCTCAGAGCGTCTGGTAACGCGCAATGACCGAGCGCTCGAGGGCTGCCGTCACCAGCTTATCCAGCCCCAGCGTGTCACGCAGAATGGCCAGGAAGCGCAGTTCCTCCTTGCCCACGGCCAAATCCGCCGCTGCGACCTCAACCGCGAGCGCATAGGCTGTTTCACGCAGCTTGGGCGAAAGCTGGTCCCGCGCCAAACCCAGCACGGCCATGAGGCCTTCCGGCTCCTGCAGCATCTCGCCGCATTCCTGGGCAACTGTGGTCAGCCGCGCGGTGTCAAAATTCTTGAAGATGGGCAGGCTCTTCACCACCCGGCCGATCTCTTTCAATTCCGTGGCATTGATCTTTCCCTCCACGCCCGACATGGTGACCATGACGTAGATAAGCGCCTGTTCCGTGCTGATTGTGCCGGGCATATTATTCTCCATAATTTGCAAAGTGGGCTAGCGGTTGGCCAGGCTTTTGTCGAGTGCCGTCATTTCGGCAGGGGCCAAGCCTTGGTATCATGGTCGGGATGCTGGCGGTTGCTGGTGCGGATCATTTCATAGGTTTGCGCCGAGGCATTTTCGTATTTGCCCGATTCAAAGGCCGGCAACTGGGCCAGTTCGGCAAACCATGGCATGCGTGATTCAATGCCATATTGCCTGGTAGGCTTGATCGCCGCCGGGTCATCGAGGGAGCCAATCGTGATGGCATAACGGG
>JBAVOA010000469.1:0-3060 GCA_049691635.1 Aestuariivirga sp.
GGCCATGGAAACAACGCCCGAGACGCTGATCGACACGGCCCTTTCCGGCTATCTGCCCGATGACAATGGCGAGGCACTTTACCGCACCATCCGCCGGCCCGTGCTTGTTGTGCATGGCGACGGCGACCGCATCGTGCCCTACGCCAGGGGCCAGGTGGTGGCCGGGGCCATCGGCGCGCCGCTGGTGACGTTGGAAGGGGCAGGCCACATTCCCATTGCCCGCGATCCCGTGATGATGAACCTCCTGATCCGCGATTTTATTGACCGCACCGGCGGCGGTGCGGTGCAGGCCCCTGCCATAATCCGGCGCGGGCTTGGCCGGAAGCAGCGTGCCCTCTATCTTTCCTCGCCCATCGGCCTTGGCCATGCCCGCCGCGACCTTGCCATCGCAACGGCGCTGCGCGAGCTGCGCCCTGACCTTGAGATTGACTGGCTTGCGCAGCATCCGGTGACGGCGCTGCTGGAAAGCGCCGGTGAAAAAATCCATCCCGCCAGCCGTTTGATGGTCAATGAGTCGGGCCATATCGAAAGCGAGGCCGCTGGCCACACGCTCCATGTCTTCCAGGCGCTGCGCCGCATGGATGAAATCCTCGTGGCCAATTTCATGGTGTTCCAGGAAGCGGTCGAAGAGGGCGCCTATGATCTGGTCATCGCCGACGAAGCCTGGGAGGTCGACCATTTCTGGCATGAGAATCCCGAATTGAAGCGCAGCAAGCTTGCCTGGCTCACCGATTTCGTGGGCTACCTGCCGATGCCCGAAGGCGGCGCGCGCGAGGCCTTTCTCACCGCGGATTACAATGCCGAGATGATCGCCCATATCGCGCGCTATCCCCATGTGCGCGACAAGGCGATTTTTGTGGGCGAACCCGATGACATCGTGCCCGGCACCTTCGGCCCCGGCCTGCCGGAGATCCGCGCCTGGACCGAAGAACATTTCGACTTCTGCGGTTACATCACCGGACGCGACCAGCCCAAAACCGGCGAACGCGCCGCGCTGCGCCAGCGCTTCGGCTATGGCGCGGACGAAACGGTTTGCATCGCCGCCGTCGGCGGCTCGGGTGTTGGCGCGCCGCTCCTGCGGAAAATCGCCGAAGCCGTTCCCGCCATCCGGCGCAAGCTGCCAAAGCTCCGCATGGTCATGGTGGCGGGACCGCGCCTCAAGGCCGGCGATTTGCCAGCGCACGCCGGCATCGAAGTCCACGGCTACATCCCCGATCTCAACCAGCACCTCGCGGCCTGCGACGTGGCACTTGTCCAGGGCGGCCTCACCACCTGCATGGAGCTCGCCGCGGCGCGAACCCCGTTCCTTTATTTTCCGCTGCGCAATCATTTCGAGCAGAACTTCCACGTGGCGCACCGCCTTGACCGTTACGGCGCCGGACGGGCCATGGACTTTGCTGCGGCAACGCCCGAGGCTATTGCCGATGCGATGCTGGGCGAACTGCGGCGGCCGGTCGCGCCGCGCGAGGTCAACCGCGATGGCGCGGCCCGTGCCGCACGCCTCCTCGCCCCATTGATCTGACCGGTGCTCATCCCAAAGGGGTTTTCTGCAGCGCCATGCGGTCCACCTTGCCGGACGGCAGTTGCGGAAATTTTCCCATGACCGTGATGCGCGAGGGCCTGGCGAAGACCGGAAGCTGGCGCAGGCAAAGGGCCCTGATCTTACCCATAAGGCCGTCCTGCTTTTCCGTCAGCACGCAGGCGGCGCAGCAGGGAAAGCAGCAAAGAAGGCGGTCAAGCCGAGTGCTGCCGCACCACCTGATACTCGTGCCAGACAAGCCAGATCACCGCCAGATCGAAGACCGTGAGGATGATGAGGCCGATGCCATGGGTGTAGGAATAGCGGTAGAGCTGGTAGACGATGAAGAGGCCGAGTGCTGCGAGCGAGGCCGGATAGGCCCACAGCCTGTTCCTGAGCAGCCCGATGACCAGCAGCAGCTTCACGATGCCGTGGCTGAGCAGGTAGAAGGCGTAGAAGTGCTCCGTGCTGACCGAAAAGTTTTGCGCAAAATTCATCAGGCTCGTGGCAACCAGGTCGTGGGGATCCTCGATGAGTTCTTCCTGGGTAAGGGTTTTCACCAGGCCTGCGATGGTTGAGGTGCTGATGAACGCCAGCAGCAGCCCGCCGGCACATTCGATCAGGGCGTGCGCCCCCTTCAGCAGGATGCTGACTTCGAAAATCCGGTGTATGCTGCGCTCGTTCATGTATTGTTCCGGCAAATCCCGCCGGGGAACAAGGTAGGGCAGGAAACTGGATCAGGCTATCACAACCTGGATTAATGCGTTCGCCGGACGGAGCGGTTTTGCCGACAGCCTGATGGTTGCGGTCTCGGAAGCCGGGGTTCCCTTGCTTGTCGCCCTCGTGATCTTGCAATGGTGGTCAAGGGTTGAGCGGGAACATGTCCGCCATGCCTGCGTGGCCGCCGGGCTGTCATTCCTGGCCGGGCTTGGCCTGAACCAGGTCATCCTCCTGTTCGTACACCGGATCCGCCCCTATGATGCGGGGATTACCCACCTCATCCTGGTTCCCAGCGCCGATTGGTCGTTTCCCTCCGATCATGCCACGGCGTCAGTTGCAATTGCCGCTGCGTTCCTTGTCCATGGCCTGCGCCGCCGCGCCGTGCTCTTTGCACTCGCGGCGCTGCTCATCTGCTGG
Source organism: Aestuariivirga sp. (assembly GCA_049691635.1). GTDB lineage: Bacteria > Pseudomonadota > Alphaproteobacteria > Rhizobiales > Aestuariivirgaceae > Aestuariivirga. Next base: position 2,657 of record JBAVOA010000469.1, read on the forward strand.
TCGCGCGTCTTCACCGGCACGCACTACGCAACCGACGTGCTCGGCGGCGGCCTCACTGGCATCGCCTCTGCCCTAGTGGTCCGCCTGTCTTACCGGGAAGGATCGCGGCTGGACCGCTTTGTCACGAACATTCTGTGAGTCCCGGCCGATAAAGGCGCAGGCCCGCTAGGCGATCCCGCGCGGCGTCGGGGCCTGCGGGAGGCGATTGCCGGAAACAATGCCATTGATGCAAAGCCCGTACGCCGCCGCCGCAACCTCCTGCGGCGTTGTCACCTGGATGGTGATGAATGGTCAATTCACGGCCTCCAAAAGCGTGCGCAGGCGCCGGTAGGCGAGGCGCATGCGGGACTTCACGGTGCCGAGGGGAAGTTTCAGACGTTCTGCTATCATACTCTGTGGTACGT
>JBAVOA010000470.1:0-7576 GCA_049691635.1 Aestuariivirga sp.
GAGTTCGCGGTTGCGTGGGGATCGGCTGGGTAAAACCTGGCCGCAGGTATGTTGACTAAAGTTGAGGCACCAACGCTTGAAGATTTGCGCAGCCATGCCAGCGCTGCCTGGCTGTGGGATGGGGCACGGGGGCGCATTGTCTGGGCAAATCCTGCGGGCGTTGCCTATTTCAGCGGGGAATCGCTTTTTGACCTGATCGACCGGCCGTTCGACTATGCCGAGCCCGGGGTTGAACACATCATGGGGCTTTCGAAGCGCCTGAGCTGGGGCCAGATCGAAACCGCCCTTCTGCATTTTCCCTCTTCGGGCCATACGGCACCCCTTGCCTGCCGCTGCTCCGTCCACTCACTTGCCGACGGGCGCGCCGGGCTTCTGGTGATCGCTGAAGGCGCCAATGACGGGACCGGCGAAATTCCCGCGGAAAAAATTGCGCAAGCCTTTGACCTGCTGCCCGCTGCTGCCGCCTTTGTCGGCAGGGATGGCTCATTGCATCATTTGAATGCCGCCGCACACCTGCTTCTTGGCGCGGGCCAGCGTTCGAGTTTAGGCGCCCTTATTGAAAATTCGCCACTTGCTGATGACCTCCTGTCACGGCTTGCCTCAACCGGCACGGTCAGCGACGTCATGCGACTGCGCACCAGGATTGGCCAGCGGGAGATCAGGCTGACCTTGCGCAAGCTCGGGTCCACGCCGGACCTGGTTGCCTTTGCCATGGTTCTTCTTGATGACATCACAGAACGGCGCGCGCTGGAGCGTTCGATTTCCACCCGGTCACAGGATCCTGGCGAATACAGCGGGGCAAAACCGCAACTTGCCGCCGCCGATGCTGAAGCGTTTCATCACCTGGGCAAGGTTCTCGCTGAGTCCGCTGTGGAGCGGACGCCAGCGGCAATAGCCCTTCCGGACAAGCCGCGGCGCAAACCGGCGGCCATACCTCTTGCCGTTACTGCTGCAATCGACAAGCTTGGCCATGCCATCCTGATCACCAAGGGTGGCCATGTCCTGCATGCGAATCCTAAGGCGTGCGCAATTTTCGGATATGCTTCCGTGGAAGACTTCATCAATGATGACAGTCTTTGGAGATATTTCGGAACCCTTGCCCAATCGGTACCTTTAGCAACAGTGACGCTTGAGGACGGGAGAGAGGTCAGCTTTGCAGCCCAGCTGTCCGGCGTTGCCTGGCAAAACGGTCCGGCGCAGCAGTTCACCCTGAAGCCCGCCGCGGCGCCGGTTTCAAAGATCGCTGAAGTACAGCCGGCACCATCATTGCAGGCCGCCGCTGAACCTGAAGAGCTGCCGCCCACACCTGCCGGGCGGGAAGAAATCCATGGGCCGGAGAGCGTACAGGGCAGCCAGCCGGTGGCCGACGACGAATTGCGTGCCATTCTTGATACCGCAACCGACGGCATCATTACACTTGACCGGGACGGCAAAATCCACACGTTCAGCGCCGGCGCCGAAGCGATTTTTGGCTACCGGATCGCGGAGGTGGCTGACAAGCCATTCGGCGACCTCCTGACGGGAGAGAGCCGGAAGGTTTTGCGCGACTATCTCGCGGCCTTGCAGGGGCCGGGCCTTGCCAGCGTGTTCAACGACGGGCGCGAAGTGAGCGCTATCGTCAAGCAGGGCGGGACGGTTCCCCTCTTCCTCACCATTGGGCCCTTGCAATCGCTGGCCTCGCGCGCCGCGTTCTGTGCGGTGGTGCGCGACATCACCCAATGGAAGCGCACGGAAGCAGAGTTGCGCGAAGCCAAGGAAGTGGCCGAGGCCACCAGCCGGCAGAAATCGGAATTTCTCGCCCGCATCAGCCATGAACTCCGCACCCCGCTCAATGCCATCATGGGTTTTTCGGAAGTCATGCGGCTGGAGCGGTTTGGTGAAATCAAGAATGAAAAATACCGCGGCTACGTGAATGATATTCATTCCAGCGGCGGGCTGCTGCTTTCGCTGATCAATGACCTGCTCGACCTTTCAAAAGTCGAGGCGGGCCAGCTTGAGCTCAATTTCACGGCCGTGAACCTGAGCGATACGGCTGATAACGCCATCAAAATGCTGCAGGAGGCCGCAACCGGGGCCCGCGTCGTCATCCGCAAGGCGATGCCCGGCGACCTTCCCAATGTGGTTGCCGACCAGCGGTCGATGCGCCAGATCATGCTCAATATCCTGTCAAACGCCATCAAGTTCACCGACCCCGGCGGACAGGTCATTGTTTCCGCCCTGACGAACAAATCCGGCGAACTCAAGCTGCGCGTGAAAGACACTGGCATCGGCATGAATGACGAACAGCTGCGCGATGCCCTTGAGCCTTTCAAACGGGTCAGCACCGAGGGGCGTGAGGTGCAGGGCACAGGCCTTGGGCTGCCTCTCACCAAGGCGCTTGCCGAAGCCAACCGCACGAAATTCAGCATCTCAAGCGAACCGCGGAAAGGTACGCTTATTGAAATCACCTTCCCGACAACGCGTGTTCTCGCGGAATAACCGTCACGCGCAATGCCGCTGATTTCCGCACGACCCGGGATCAAGGCTTCAGCGGCGGAGGCGTGGCTTTTATCCGGTGCTGCCCTTATTGCCCTTGCAATCTCGCTGCCCATTCTCACCATCATATTCCTGTCCTTCACGCCCAGCGAGAATATCTGGCCGCATTTGCTGGGCACTGTATTGCCAGGCTATGTCTGGCGGACCATGAGCCTGCTGGCCGGCGTGGGTATTCTCACGTTCATCATCGGCACGGCCACCGCATGGCTGGTTACCATGCATGAATTTCCGCTGCGGCGGATGCTGCAATGGGCCTGCCTCATGCCCCTGGCGATGCCCAGCTACATCGTTTCCTACACCTCTGTGGACTTCCTGAACTATGCGGGACCTTTGCAATCGTGGCTGCGCGGCGCCATGGGCTGGTCCAGCCCCCAGGACTATTCCTTTCCGGAAATCCGCTCGTTGCCCGGTGCTGTCCTTGTGCTTTCCATGGTGCTTTACCCCTATGTCTTCATGACGACGCAGGCGAGCTTCCTGCGCCAGCCCGCAAGCCAGCTTGACGTTGCCCAAACCCTGGGCAAGACGCCCTGGGGTGCCTTCCTTTCCGTTGCCCTTCCCCAGGCGCGGCCCGCCATCATCGTCGGCGTGAGCCTCGCCCTGATGGAATGCCTCAATGATATCGCGGCCGTCGGCTTCTTTGGCGTGCGCACCCTGACACTTGGCATCTACACAACCTGGCTGGGTGAGGGAAACCTCGGAGGGGCGGCACAACTGGCGGGCGTCCTTCTGGTTTTCGTCTTTGCGCTCCTGTGGATTGAACGGCATGCCCGAAAGCAGCAATCGCCTGCACCGGCATCCCGCCCACACGTTGCATCACGGCGAAGGGTGCTTCAGGGCTGGCGCGGAATGGCGGCAACCGTGATCTGCTTCCTGCCGGTATTTCTGGGCTTCATCCTGCCTGCCCTGATCCTTCTGAAATTCGCGGCAAGACGGTTTTCAGACATCCTCACCGTGGGCTACTTCCAGGCCGTTTGGCATTCGTTCATCCTCTCCCTGGTGGCAAGCCTCGTGGTGGTTGGCCTTGGCCTCATTCTGGCCTATGCGCAGCGCGTGCGGCGCAGACAGGGGATCAGCGCCTTCCTCCGTCTTGCCAGCGTCGGCTATGCCATACCGGGAACCGTCCTGGGGATAGGGGTGCTCATTCCACTGGCCGCCTTCGACAACAGTCTTGATGCCTTCATGCGGCAGAGCTTTGGGCTATCGACCGGGCTCGTGCTCTCTGGAACGCTCGCAGCACTCATTCTGGCCTATGCAATCCGCTTCCTCGCGATCTCCGTTGGCTCGCTTGAAAGCGGCCTGGAGAAGGTAACACCCAATCTCACGCTTGCGGCGCGCACCCTCGGCCGCACACCGCTGCGCACCGTTGTGGAAATCCACTTTCCCATCCTGCGGCCTGCACTTGTCACGGCAGCGCTTCTGGTGTTCGTCGATTGCATGAAAGAGTTGCCGGCAACTCTCATTCTCAGACCCTTTGATTTTGACACGCTGGCCACCCTGGTCTTCAACCTGGCCTCACTGGATCAATTGGAAGAAAGTGCCGCCCCTGCTCTCACGATCGTTGCGGCGGGACTTATTCCAATTATCCTGCTCACCCGGAACCTCCGCAGGCGCGAGACATTCAGGCAAGTGCGGGGAGATTCCTGAACAACTCAAGGGCTTCGGGATTCGCCAAGGCCTCGCGGTTCTTCACATCGCGGCCATGGACAATTTCCCGTACCGCGAGTTCGGTGATTTTTCCCGACTTGGTGCGCGGAATATCGCTGACCGCAATGATCACAGCGGGCACATGGCGGGGGGAGGCTCCGTCCCTCACCTGCTTTTTGATGAGAGCTGACAGCTTTTCGTCCAAGACGATGCCTGGCGCCAGCCGCACAAAGAGCACGACACGCACGTCGTTTTCCCAGTCCTGCCCGATAGCAAGGGCTTCCAGAACCTCGGGGATACGTTCAACCTGGGCATAAATTTCAGCCGTGCCGATACGTACGCCGCCGGGGTTGAGCGTGGCATCGGAACGGCCGTGAATAACGATGCCATCATGGGCGGTGATTTCCGCAAAATCCCCATGACACCAGATGTTGCCGAAGCGGGCGAAATAGGCATTGTGATATTTCTGCCCGTCCGGGTCGTTCCAGAACATCACAGGCATGGAGGGGAATGGCTTGGTGCAAACCAATTCACCCTTTTCCTCTTTCACAGGCCGGGCAGTGTCATCCAGCACATCCATAGCCATGCCAAGCATCGGCCCCTGGATCTCACCGCGCCATACACTGGAAAGCGGATTTCCGCCGACAAAACAGCCGCAAATGTCGGTGCCCCCGGAGATGGAAGCAAGGTGGATATCAGGCTTGATTGCGTCATAGACAAAATCAAAGTTTTCGGCGCTGAGGGGCGAGCCCGTTGACATCATGGTGCGAAGGTTTTCCAGCTTGTGGGTGTCGCGGGGGCGCCAGCCTGTCTTGCGCACGGAATCAATGTATTTTGCCGACGTGCCGAAGACCGTCATGTCCGTTGCATCGGCAAAATCAAACAGAACCCGCTCATTGGGATGGAAAGGCGAGCCATCATAGAGCAACAGGGTTGCGCCTGCGCCCAAGCCGCTCACCAGCCAATTCCACATCATCCAGCCGCAGGTGGTGAAGTAGAACAGGCGGTCGTCCGGCTTCACGTCGGTATTCAGCATAAGCTCACACAGATGCTTCATCAGGATGCCGCCGGCACGATGAACAATGCATTTTGGGACACCCGTGGTTCCCGAAGAATAAAGAATATAGAGCGGATGATCGAAAGGCATTTGAACGAAAGCGATAGGATTCGCGGTTTCTCCGTTTCTAAATAATTCAAGTGTTTGGGCATTGGGGAGCTGCGAGGCCATGGTTTCGGCCCGGCCGGTGTAGTCAATGATCACGGTACGCCTGACACTTGGCAAATGCGCAAGCACCCCCGAAATCCTGGCGGAAAGATCGTGGGTCTTGCCGCCATAGTAATAGGCATCGCAGCTGAACAGGAGCTTTGGCTCGATCTGGCCAAACCGGTCAAGAATGCCGCGCTCACCAAAATCCGGCGAACAGGAAGACCAGATGGCACCCAGGGAGGCTGCGGCCAGAAAGGCAATGATGGTCTCCGGATGGTTAGGCACAACGGCACAGACCCGGTCACCAGCCTTGATGCCCGCACGGGCAAGGGCACGGTGGGTCTGAGCCACGCGCGAATTCAGCTCGCGCCATGTGAGGGTCATCTTAATCCTGTCTTCACCCCAAAAAATCAGGGCGGGGACATCATCATTCCGCCGCAAGAGGTTTTCGGCGTAGTTGAGCTTCGCATCGGGGAAGAAGCGTCCACCGGGCATCTTATCCCCGTCAATGAGAACGCGTTTTCCGCGGGTCTCTGCCTTGACCCCGCAGAATTCCCACAGTTTTGACCAGAATGCTTCCGGCTTTTCGGTGGAGAATCTCAGGGCATCCGCGTAGGAGTTCAGCTCCAGACCCTCAGATTTCTGCAATTCAGCCATGAACCGGCGGAGATTTGAGCCAGCTGTCCTTTTTTCTGATGGCGTCCAAAGGGGCTGATCGGGCATTACTTATCTCCGGTTGGGATTTGGTCCATAATATATCGCGCTTCGAAAGGCGGAAGAATGAAAAAGCGACTTGTTTGGATAGGTGTTGCCACGTCCCTGGGGCTCTTTGCCGCCGGGATCTGGGCCTTTGTCCAGCCAAATTTTGCAATCAACGCCTTGCAGGACTATGTGGCACGCAAGACAGGCCGCACGCTGCTGGTCAACGGCGGCGGCGAGCTTGAATTCTACCCCAGGCTCGGGGTCCGTCTGCATGATGTTTTCCTTTCCAACCCCAAAGGCATGGACGGCAATTTTGCCCATTCTTCCAGCGTCCGCCTGCCCCTTCAATTCGCCGACCTCCTGCGGCGCAAGATAAAAATCAGGGAAATTTCCTTGACCGAACCCGTGTTCAACTTCCGGATCAACGGCGAAGGCCGTTTGAACTGGACTGCCGAAGGCCAGGATGACAAAGGCGGGCAGCCCTTGCCCGGAACGGATGCAAACCGCGACAAGCCACTTAAATTCCTGGTGGAGAATGGTTCAGTCAATTTTCTTGACGAGCGCAATGGCCAGGCGTTTTCACTTGCCGACGCGGCCTCCAGTATCGTCATCGGCGAAGATGGCGAGCTTGACGCGCAGGGCACCGTGTCACTCAACAAGCAGATTGCCTATGTTGATGCCCATGTGACGTCCATCGGGCGATTGGGGCAAGATGGTTCGCCACTGGATCTGACGGTCACGGCCCCGGCGCTGAGCGTAAATTTCACCGGCAGGATGACCACACATGGCGGGCTTGGCCTGGCGGGAGCGATAGACTCCACCTCGCCTGACATCCACGCCCTGTCAAAATGGCTGGGATCGGAGATCGGCGGGACCGTGGGTCTCAAGAATTTCTCGCTGTCAGGCGACCTGAATTCAACAGGCGCCGTATTCAATCTCGCCAAGGCGAATGTTGCGCTGGATGGCATGGTCGCAAGCGGCGATGTGACCCTTGATCTCAATCAAAAAACGCCCAATGTCCGCGCGACACTGTCCACGGACATGTTCACGCTTGATCCCTATCTCGAAGCCCAGCGCGACATTCCACTGGGTGAAGATGAGGGAAGCCAGGGGTGGAAAACCTCCAAAGTCACCTTCAGCGGGCTCACCGGCGTTAACGGGAGCCTGACCCTTTCGGCATCCCAGGTCAGGTGGAACGGGGCCGAAATTGGCCAAGCTGAATTTTCGAGCACATTGAAGGATGGGAAGCTTGAAGCAGCGGTTCAGAATGTTTCCCTTTATGGCGGCAAAGCAACGGCCAGCATTGCTCTTGATGGCGCAGGGGAAACACCTGTTCTGCGGCTGGATGTTGATGCGCAAGCGATCAGGGGAGAGGAATTCTTCAGCGCGTTTGCAGGCGTTGACTGGCTGGCCGGGACCACGGGGCTCCGGGCCTCGCTGACGGCTGCCGGGCACAACCAGCGGGAGATGATGTCAACCCTCTCGGGC
>JBAVOA010000471.1:0-3201 GCA_049691635.1 Aestuariivirga sp.
GGCAATGACGGGGCCGGTGATTTCACGCGCCCCCATAACCGCAGCGTCAAACGGTTTCATGCCGTCTTCGATATGGCGGTGGATATTCTCAACCACAACAATGGCGTCATCCACCACCAGGCCAATGGCCAGAACCAGGGCCAGCAGGGTAAGCAAATTGATCGAGTAGCCAAAGGCCACAAGAACAAGAGCGACACCCACCAGCGAGAGCGGGATCGTCACCACCGGAATGAGGGTCGAGCGGAAATTGCCGAGGAACAGGAAGATGACAATGACAACAATTATTGCCGCTTCGCCCAATGTCTTGCCAACTTCCCAGATCGAAGCGTTGATGAACTCGGTTGCGTCATAGGCGATTTTTGCTTCCAGGCCCTGCGGCAACCCCCGCTGGATTTCAGGGACGGCCGCCCGCACCTTGGAAATAACCGTCAACGGGTTGGCATCCGGTGTTGTCTGAATGCCCATGAAGACAGCCTTCACGCCATCAAAAGCCGACGTGGAGCCATAACTCTGGGGCCCGAGATCAACAGTTGCCACCTGCCCCAGACGGGTCACCGTGTCGCCGCGTGTGGCAACGATCAAACTGGAAAAGTCTTTGGGCGTTTGCAGCGAGGTCTGGGCGTTGATATTCTTCTGGGTGAAGTCACCTTTCACTTCGCCGGCCGCCGTCGTGAAGTTGTTGGCAGTGAGCGCGGTGCGCACATCAAGCGGCGTCACGCCAAGCGATGCCATCTTGTCCGGATCAAGCCAGACGCGCATGGCAAAGGTAGAGCCGCCGAGAATTTCAGCCGATGCCACGCCATTGATGGCCTGGAGCTTGGGCTTGACCACCCGGTCCAGGTAATCGCTGATCTGCGGCGAGGACATCTGTTCGCTCTTGAAACTGATGTACATCAGCGCAAAGCCTGCACCGGTCGTACGTTTCACCACCGGATCGCTGGCATCATCGGGCAACTGGCCCTTGACCTCATTGACCTTTGACAGCACGTCGGCCAAGGCCCGGTCAGCGTTCGCATCAAGCCTGAGCTTGAGGGTGATGGTCGAAACGTTTTGCGACGAGCGCGATTCAATGATGTCCACGCCTTCGGTCGACGCCACAGCCTGCTGCAATGGCGTGGTGATGAATCCCTTGATCTGGTCAGCATTGGCGCCTGGATAGGCCGTGGTGATTTCAATCTTGGTGTCGGACACTTCAGGAAACTGGCGGATCGGCAATTTGAAAACGGATTGCAATCCGGCAAGCAGGATGAGCATGCTCACCACTGTTGCGAGGACGGGCCGCTTTACGAAGATGTCGGTAAAATGCATCGTCTCTGCCTTACTGAATTGTTGTCGAATCCTGGGCCTTCAGTGCGATCGAATTATTGACCACCACTTTTGAGCCCTGGTCTATTTTATTTTGTCCTGCGGTCACCACCTGGTCGCCCGGCTGGAGACCGCTGACGATATGGACGCGGCCATCGCGCACCTCGCCCGCCTTCACAAAGCGGCGTTCGATGGCCAGCTCCTCAGGCTTGGCCCTGGGATCCAGCTTGCTGGCGGGCACCACGACGAACACATTGTCGCCGTAAAGCGAGAACGTGACAGCCGTCTGCGGCACGGTCACCACCTGCCGGGGCTTGCCTTCATCCACCAGAACATCGGCATACATGCCGGGCAAGAGCTTGCCTTCAGGGTTGGCGATTTTCGCCCGTACGGTGATCATCCGGCTCTCGCCGGAGGTCCGCGGATCGGTTGTCTCGACCTCGCCCTTGAAGGCTTCTTCGGGCCAGGCATTGAAGCGCGCCGTCACCGGCAGGCCCTTTGAAATGCGGGCATAGTCGAGTTCAGTCACGGTGAAATCGGCGTAGATGGGATCGATCTTCTGGAGCCAGACAATTTTCTGGCCGGCTGCAAGATAACTTCCAAGCGAGATTTCACGAAGACCGAGGCGTCCGTCCCACGGGGCATAGATTGTCTTCTGGGCAATCAGCGCTTTCAGCCTTTCGATGTTTGCGGTGAGGGTCTGGGTCTGGGTGCGCAAGCTATCGAGTTCAGCCCGCGGCGAAATGCCTTGTGAGGCAAGGGTTTCCTTACGCTTCAAGTCGCTTTCGGCATTCGCCAATTGCGCCTCGAGGCTGTGCATGTCGGCCACTTCGGTGTCGGTATCAAGGACGACAAGAAGGTCACCCTTCTTCACGTCCCGACCGGAGTCGAACTTGATGTCCTTCACCACACCGCCAACCTGGGGCGTGATGTTGATGCCGTCTACGGCCGTCAATGTGCCAATGCCCGCTATCTGCGGCTGCCAGTTTTCAGTCCGGACTGCTTCCGCCGACACAGTTTCAGCGGGACGCGGCGCGCCGAGGATTACCGTTGCCAACATCTTCGGCTTGAAGTCGAAAGCGTAAAAGGCAATGGCCGCGGCGAGGCCGCCGAACAGGATTGTCACGAGCAGGAAATAGAATATGCGGCGGATCATCGGTTGAACTCCAGACTTATTCGGCGGCCTGTGCAGCCATTTGCTGCAGAAGCTCCGCTCTTTTTTGCTCCAAACATTTGACACCGGCTGTCAGCACGGCATTTCCGTAATCGGCCACAAAATGCGAGCCGTGGCCAACGGGGGCCTCATGGCTGCATTCGGCAATACGGCCAAGGTCCTGATTGAGATCATTCAGCTGTTTTTGGACGGCCACGAGAACCATTTCGGGCGACAGGTAGTCCTGCAATAGCATCTGAAAAAGGAACTCGGACTTGTACTTGTCCTTGGCGGGTGACACCGAAATGGCTTTTGCAAGCGCATTCCGCCCCGCATCGGTTATGGCGTAAACCTTCTTGTCAGGCTTGCCGGTCTGCTCCTCCTCGCGGACGGTGACATAGCCTTCCGACGCAAGCTGGGTGAGAGCTGGGTAAATCGAACCGAAGCTGGCTTCGATGAAATGGCTGAAAAGGCCGTCTTCAACGTCCTTCTTGATCTCGTAGCCAGAGGCCTCTTGCAGGGAGAGAATTCCAAGACACAGGGTTCGCACATTCATGAATATGTCAATCCGATATATGGCAAATCGATATAGCTACCGGATATATATCAAACCGATATAGCGTCAAGCTGGAATTCTGTATTGGGGGGAATTGGGGGTATGTATCTATGATATAGTGTCGGAGCGCACGGTTCCAAGCAATAGTTTTGCCTAATTTTTGAGCAGCTTCTTGGCGGTTTTGGAC
>JBAVOA010000472.1:0-2987 GCA_049691635.1 Aestuariivirga sp.
GATAACGCCGCAGGCCGCATCTCCCCAGGCGTCTGACGCCTTGGCCGAGAAACTTCGTACCCAGCGCGCCGCGGCGGAAAAATTGGCCGAACAGCGGGTGACGGCGGCAAAGCTGCGGGCCGAAAGCGCAGGCGGGGCAGTTGTCGCTGCGGTAGCACCCGCAGAAAAACCAAAGTTTACCTTCGCCGATGAGGACAGCAAGCCTGACTTTGGCCGCGAGCCACGTGCCATGCCGCCGTCGCGCCCGGCGCAACGGCCGGTGCAACAGCAAACCCAGCTTTCGCCACCACGGCCCCCACTTGGGGGACAACCGCGGATTCCAACTGGCGCGCCAGCGGCGACCGGCTTCCAGCCGCAATATCGTCCCCAGCCGCCGCGCGGCTATACCCCATCGTCCTATGTTCCGCCGCCGCCCTTGTCCCAGCCGCCGCGGAATTTCAATGGTCCCATGGCACAGACCCCTGCGCTCGAACCACGCCTGCAACCGCCTCGGCCAGTTCCTGAAGCTTATCGGCGGGCAGCCCCGGATGATTTAGGTTATGCGGGTGGCGGTTACGAGCCACCCCAACGAACCATGGCGCGACCAGGTGCGCTAAGGGCTCAACCACAGGCTTTCGATGACGACTACGGCGACGAAATTTTTGAGGATGCCCCACCGCCGCGGAACGCTCGCCGGGCAAGTGCCAATGACTATAATCAAGCTTATCGGGAAAATGAAGGTGCATATCCTGAGGAGCGTAGGCGCTCCAGTGGACCTTGGCTTCTGCTGCTCTTCCTGATGCTGGCAGCGGGTGCCGCAGGAGCCGGCGTTTGGTATTATCAAACCAACGTCAAAACTGCAGCAACCAATAGTTCAACCGATACGCCACCTGTCGTGGCGGCTCCCGAGCAATCGGCCAAATCTGCTCCAGAGCAGCCGCTCGATGGTCAGTCAACGACGACCGGCTCAGCGCTGTCAAAAAAGCAGATCTATGACCGAATTATCGGGGACAACGAGGTTCTCGGCGGACAGGTGGTTCCAACCGAAGAACCCCCCGTACAGCCAGACTCGCTACAGGGTGATGCGGAACAGATACCCCAGCCTGCGGGCTCAGCTGATGCTCAGCCGGATGGCAGCGGAGATGTGCTGCCTTTGCCAATGCCCCCGCCACCTGGCGCCAGCGGCGACACGCAAGGAGCATTTCCGAACTCGGCAAGCAACAAGACGGTGGCCTTGACGTCAACGGCGGCGACTACAAATTCAACTGGACTTGCGGTCGAAACAGAAATTGCGCCGGTACCGGGCGAGAATGCAGCAGCGGCAACGACGGAGCAGGCAACGCCGCCAGCTGAAACTGCGCCTGCCAAGGAAGAAATTGTCAACGAAGACCCGCAACCGGTGGTCAAGAAACCGGCAGCAAAGAAGACAAAGGCAGCAGTTGAAAAGAACACTGCGACTGGTGCTGAACCCGTTGTTCTCGTTCCACCGTCAGATTCCGTGGATGCAGGCCAGAACGCTAGCGCCCCGATTGTCTTGGACCAGCCGGTTGCGACCCCGCCTGCGCCGGTCGTCAAGAAGAAGAAAACCTTGCTTGGTTTGTTCAAGGGGACAAATGACCAGGAAACTGCGGCCCCGGTTGCTGCTGCAGCGCCCGATCCGGCTGCACAGCAGGTTGCCGCCATTCCACAACCCGCTCCAATTGAACAACCGGCGGCTCCTGCCCAAGCTTCGAGCGCCGGGAGCGGTTACTATGTCCAACTCGCGTCATTCAAATCCCAAGACGAAGCCAGTGCGGAATTTGGCCGGCTGAGGGCAAAGCATGCGAATATTCTGGGCAACCTGCCGTCGGCGATCAATCCTGCCACCGTTGGTGGGAGCACCCGTTATCGTCTCGCTGTTGGACCGCTCGCTTCGCGCGACCAGGCCACCAAGATTTGCAGTTCACTGGTTGCTGAGGGCGAACGCGATTGTCTGGTTCGCAAGCAATAGCTTGATCGCAGACAAGACGCCCATGTGATGAAAATTCAAAGCTTTATCAGTGGTTGCGAGGGGACGCAGTTGTCGGCGTCCGAGATCGCTTTCTTCCGTGAACAAAATCCTTGGGGTCTCATACTGTTCAAGCGTAATTGCGAAACACCCGCACAGATCAAGTCACTCACGTCAGCTTTTCGTGATGCTGTTGGCCGTAAGGATGCTCCCATATTCATTGATCAGGAAGGTGGCCGTGTACAGCGCCTAGGCCCACCCTCGAACTACTGGCGAAAATACCCGTCGGCACGCGCCTATGGCGATCTCTATGCAAAGAACCCGGTTGCGGCATTGCGGACAGCACGCCATGTAGGCCGCCTCATGGCCGAAGACTTGATTGAAGTGGGGGTAACGGCCGATTGTCTGCCAGTGTTGGATATACCACAAGCTGGCGCCCACGATGTCATCGGCAACCGGGCCTATAGCCTTCATCTTGAGCAGGCCATGACCCTCGCGCGGGCCCACACGGCGGGTCTCATGGATGGCGGTGTGCTCCCGGTGATGAAGCATATCCCCGGCCATGGTCGTTCTGACGTGGATAGCCACCATGAACTGCCTGTCGTTAAGGCCAAGCGGGAGGACCTGGAGCAGGTTGATTTTCCGCCCTTCGCTGCTTTCGCCGATGCCCCAATGGCAATGACGGCCCACGTTATCTACACCGCACTCGACAAAAAGGCGCCTGCAACCCTTTCCCGGAAGATCATCAAGTCGGTCATTCGTGAGCAGATTGGATTTCGTGGACTCCTGATTACCGACGATCTTTCCATGAAGGCCCTCTCAGGCACATTGACGGAAAAGTGCAGTGCAGCTTTGAGGGCAGGCTGCGATATGCTTTTGCATTGCAATGGCAAGCTTGACGAAATGCGCGAAGTCGCCGCCGCCGCAGGCGAATTAAAGGCAAAGTCGTTGCGCCGGGCCAAGGCCGCGCTCAAGTCGGCGCGAAAACCGCAGGCTTTTGACAAGAAAGCCGCCCTCAAGG
>JBAVOA010000473.1:0-2088 GCA_049691635.1 Aestuariivirga sp.
CACCACCGATCCGCTGATGGGCTGGACTTCTTCTGGCGATACGCGCCAGCAATTGAAACTCAGCTTCGCAACCCGGGAACTGGCGGTCGCCTACGCAGAAAGAAATGGCCTGGCCTATGTTGTGGCAACCGAGCCACCGGAGCGCACCCACAAGAAATCCTATTCCGACAACTTCAAATGGGGCCGGTCCGATAACTGGACCCATTAAGTGTCCAACACACGACCTCGTAGCTCAGTTGGACTAGAGCAAGTGCCTTCTAAGCACTAGGTCGCTGGTTCGAATCCAGCCGAGGTCGCCAATTTTTTCAATAGGTTATGATTTAAGCGTGAGTGCAAGTGATCTGCAAATCAAGAAAAAGGTACGCTATAGGTACGAAGCCGTTTTATTGAAGAGCAGCGACAGGTGCAGCGGCCCATACGCAAACGTCGAATTTTATGCCAGCAACACCGCGCAGATCACGCGATATTTATTTGTGAGCCGCTGACTCTTAATCAGCGGGTCGTAGGTTCGAGTCCTACTGCGCCCACCAATTAACCGAAAAATATCAAAGACTTATACGAACTCTCTAGTCGGCCGTGAACAATTCAATTTTCACGCATGAAGTGGCCTGACGGCACTGAAGAGCATCACCAGCGTTAGACGCAAAAGAAGCCTTAGCCAGGTGAGGAGAAGGCGGAAGTTGTATCCTGCGGCGGCGAGAATGGCGTTGATCGCATCCCTCAGCGGAGCGCCTTGGGTTCCAGCCAGGTAATTGCGCTCCATGCGATGCTCATTCTTGAGGTGGCCGATGACCGGTTCGACCGCGGCGCGGCGTCTCATCACGCGTTTGATGGCGGGCGTCATGCGGCGTTTCTGGCCTGTCGTGTAGACTTTGAACATATGGGTGAGTGGCGCATTGTGGCCGCGATATCCAGCGTCAGCGAGAAGACGGTCGATGTCATTGCCGATCATGGCTTCCATTTCGGGGATAACGACCGCCAGCGTGTGCCCGTCATAGGGATTTCCTGGCAGTGCCTTGGCATGGAGCGCAAACAGTCCACCCTTTGAGCGGTGCAGCGTGGTGGCAATGGAGACCTTGACGCCGAACTCGTAAGACTTGTGCGCCTTGCCCTTTCCGATGCACTCCACTTCCGGTGCATGCAGGCTGTAGACCCGGGGTCCAGTCGAGGGCAGGCTCTTCTTCGCCACCTGCTTCTTGCGCTGATCGAGAACCCGGCCCGCCAGATGCAGGGGATGGCGGAAGATATCCTGAAGTTGCGCATCGCCCGCAATCTGCCGGCCAATATCCCGGATGGTGCGGCCAAGATAGGTTTTAAGCTTGCGCAAGGCCTTGCCAGCCCGCTTGAACTGCTTGGCATGGGCATATCTCTGATGCTTGATCAGCGCGAACTTGCCCACCCGTGTTTAGCTCTGGCGCAGATCAAGGCCCACCTTCCTGGCCAGTCAGATATGCCACTGATGGATTGTCAGGGTGTGATGCCCGAAGCGGCCTGGACTTTGACCGGCATTTCCACCAGACGCCTGAGCAGGGCGACGTGCCGCCGAATCGGCCACCAATCGTAGAGGAATATCTCCAAGGGGCGCCAGTTGGCGACCCATCCAAAAATGACGAGGCTCTGCTCGAGCAACTTTCCACCAGCAGACTGGCTCGCTGTCAAGTTGAAGTATTGTATGGTGAAAAACATTGTCACCAGGACTGAAACACCAATCGCGAGGGAGCGCCAGCCGATACGCAGGAGCTCATGCAGGTCTTGCTGGGTTTGAATTGCTCGATATTCAAAGTAGTTCCGGATGGCTTCGGGAATATGCTGCACCGCCTCGGCATGCAATGCTGCTTCCGGCAGTGTGACGATGAGCTGCAGGGCCCCTGAACTTTTGATTTCGCGGGCCCAGCCTGTGATGTAACGCTCTGCTTTCTCATCGAGGTCGCGCTCGTGAAATGGCGACGGGTCAAGGGAGTTGAAGAGCTGGTCCACCGTCCTGAGATGGACCTCTATCACGTTGGGGGTTTCAGGGGCCATTTCAATCAGTTCCTTTCTCAACGTCAGTCCGTTGATCGATGATAAGGCAGTTGCACTATCATCATG
>JBAVOA010000474.1:0-2147 GCA_049691635.1 Aestuariivirga sp.
GGAATGTGTAAGTATTGCATTACCGAATGAGGACGTCGTAAGCAAAAGGGTTGCTAACACTTTCAGCAGCCACCGTTGACGAGTTCTATCGATCTTTCAAGGAAGCCACTGGAAATGACTTAAGCAAGAGAATCGCAAATGCTCTCCAGTTCGACAACATAGTCAATGCAACAGATACAATGAAGGAGATATCGAAGCGTGCGAAGCTAGCTTTGAAGCGCATTGCAAACGAATCCCCCATAAATGCGCGTCGTGTTGCAAAGTATGGTATAAAGGCAGAAGAAAATGCGCCAGAAGCGCCAGCGCCTAATAACTAAATCCACGGCAACAATCAGACCCCAAATTCCAGAGACCGCCCATGACTCTCAAAGTAATCGGAACCGGCTTCGGCCGCACCGGCACCGACTCCATGCGCGAGGCGCTTGACATGCTGGGCTTCGGCCCCTGCCACCACATGTATGAGGTGAACTCCAACGAGACGCAGAAGCGTCTGTGGCGGGCCTTCGTGCAGGGTGCGCCGACGGGCTGGGACCAGCTCTTTGACGGCTACGCCTCCTGCATTGATTGGCCCTCGGCCCATTACTGGCCGGAGCTGATCCGCGCCTATCCCGAAGCCCGCGTCATTCTCACCCACCGCAGCCCCGAAAGCTGGTGGGCGAGTTTCGAAAAGACCATCGTGGCCGGCCTGCGCCAGAGCACCGATCCCGCCTCCCTCGGCCTCGCCCTGATCCGCGACCAGGTGTTCGGCGGCAAGCCCGATGACCGCGCCCATGCCGTGGCGCTCTATGAAGCCAATGTGAAAGCCGTGCACGCAACCGTGCCGAAGGAGCGCCTGCTGGTCCATGAACTGGGCGACGGCTGGGAGCCGCTCTGCGCCCACCTCCGCGTCGCCGTTCCCGCCCAGCCCTACCCCAGCCGCAACAGCGCCAGCGACTTCAAGGACACCATGCTCAAGCCGCCCGCGGCCTGATCGCGTCAAGTTTCTTGCCCAGCGCGCGGCGCTGTTCCATCAGGTCATAATCCATCTGCAGGCCGAGAAAAAAGCCCTCAGACATGCCGTAATACCGCGCAAGGCGGAGGTCCGTATCCGCCGTTACGGAGCGCAAACCGAGCACGATCTCATTGATGCGCCGGGGCGACACGCCAAGCGCCCGCGCCAGCGCATTTTGCGACAGGCCCGCGGGCTTCAGAAACTCCTCAAGCAAAATCTCGCCCGGATGCGGATTGGGCAGCAGATCGCGGGCCAGGGGCTTTCTAATGGTAATCGACGATTTCGACATTCCGTGCTTCTCCTTCAAGCCATGAAAAACATATGCGCCATTGGCCATTGATGCGAAGCGACCACTGGCCCTTGCGGTCCCTCTCAAGCCGTTCCAGTTGGTTGCCGGGCGGCAGCCGCAAGTCCTCCAGCGAGGCGGCGCGGTTGAGAATACGCAACTTCCGCAGCCCGGCTTCCTGTATGTGCTGCGGCAACCGCCGCGACCTGTGGCCCTGCCAAACAAGCTCGGTCTCTTTGTCGGCAAAGCTCCGGATCATGATTGCTTATAACGCATAACGTTATATGGGTCAACAGCCATCTTTTCCATCGACTCCACTGGCAGAAAAAATATGAATTTATCCCTTGACACGCAGTGTCATTTATGTTCCTGTTTTGTTCTTTATATTGAATAGGAACCACATGGACTGGGACTTGGCCATCAAACGCAACAGCAAGGCGCTGAAAGCCATCATTGAAGTCCTTTTCGCCCTGCTGGGGCTTGACGGAACCGGTGCGGCGTCGCGGATTCCGCGCTCTCTTCGCAGCGCCGTGCTGCAGGTGCTGCGGCCCGCAGAGTCCGCCGTCCGGCGCCTCATCGTCATCGCGGCGCGCGGTGTTGTGGTGAACCTGGCTCCCTCCCATCCGATGCCTCAAGGGCGCAGAATTCCAAAGGGCGGCGGAAGCAGGCCTCCCGCCTTCCAGCTCTTTGATCCGCGGAAACGTTTTAAGCCCGTGCGCGCCATGAAATTCACCCGGGTTGTCCCGCGCATCCATGTCTTCCCCTATGATTCCCTGAGGCCAGCAGCCCCGCCTGCAGCCGCTTCCGAGCTGCCGCCCGATGGCCTCGTGGGTGCCGCGCGCCTCCATCGCAGGCTCAATGCCCTCAAGC
>JBAVOA010000475.1:0-4642 GCA_049691635.1 Aestuariivirga sp.
GCATACATGGTCGCATTGGCCCGCCAGAAATGTCCTAGTCCACCCAGCACCGCGCCAATCACGGAGGCTGCAAAAACGAAGCAGATATAGGTAAAACCAGCCATGGGGAAAGATTAACGCTCCTTCCGTTACTCAGGGCTTAACGGCCTCATAGAGGATGAGCGCCGTGGCCGTGGCCACATTGAGCGACTCGGCGCCTCCGGGCATGGGAATGCGAACCAGTGTCTTGCAGGCCTCCGATATCTCGTCCGAAAGTCCGCGGCCTTCATTGCCCATGACAAGCAGGGTGGGGGATTTGTAAACCCTGCGGAAATCTTCTGTCGCCTTCATGTCGGTGCCGACCACATCGCCGGGCCAAGTTTTGCACAGCGCAATAAAGGCCTGGTGCTCCAGACGGACGAGCGTAACTGCAAAGATCGAACCCGTGGTGGCGCGCACGCAATCGCGCCCGTAAGCATCGCAGGATTGGCCGACCAGAATGACGCCCGAAGCGGCAACGGCATCCGCAGTGCGGATGATCGTTCCCAGATTGCCGGGATCGCGCATGTCTTCCAGCGCCACCCACACGCCGCTATGCGCGACCTCGGAAACATAGCGCTGCTTGAAGGTCGCCAGCGCCGTGTGCGGGTTGTTCTGCCCGCTTAGCCCTTCTATGATTTTCTCGGTCACATAGATGGGCTGCACTGGCCCCCAAGGGGATATGGGCTCGGTGGACACCAGGTGTTCCGGCACCCAGCCTGCCTTGCGCGCCCGGTCCAGCATGTCCCAGCCCTCCGCCACAAACAGCCCTGACTCCTGCCGGTATTTCTTCTCGGACAGGGAACGGATGAGCTTGATCGTGGGGTTTTGCGGCGACGTGATGGAAAGCATGACGGCCACTATAGTTTCGGCTATATCTGCCGTCCATGAACATTCGCCCCAATATCAAGACCGGAATCTCTGTTTGCCCCCATGATTGCCCTTCGGCCTGTGCGCTTGAGGTGGAACTGCTGGACGAGCACACCATTGGCCGGGTGCGGGGCGCCAAGGACAATTCCTACACGCTGGGCGTGATCTGCGAAAAGGTCAGCCGCTACGCCGAGCGTATTCACCATCCCGACCGCCTGCTGTATCCGCTGAAGCGGGTAGGCACGAAGGGCACGGGCCAGTTCAAGCGCATCAGCTGGGATGAGGCGATGGAAGAAACGGCGGGAGCTTTCCTGAAGGCCGAGGCCGACTATGGCTCCGAATCCGTCTGGCCCTACTACTACGCCGGCACCATGGGTCTGGTCATGCGCGACGGCATCGAACGCCTGCGCCACACCAAGAAATATTCCGGCATGTATGGCACCTTCTGCATTGCCCTCTCCTGGCCCGGATATTTTGCAGGCGTTGGCAAGATCGCTGGTGTCGACCCCCGCGAAATGCAGAAGTCGGACCTCATCGTGATCTGGGGCGGAAATCCTGTGAATACCCAGGTCAATGTCATGACCCACGCCATGAAGGCCCGCAAGGACCGCGGCGCGAAGATCGCCTGTGTCGATATCTATGACACCGGCACCATGAAGCAGGCGGACATCAAGTTGCTCATCCGTCCGGGCACAGATGGCGCACTGGCCTGCGCCATCATGCACGTGCTCTTCCGCGACGGCTACGCCGATAGGCCCTATCTCGAAGACCTCACCGATTGCCCGAGCGAATTTGAAGCCCATCTCAAAACCAAAACGCCGGAATGGGCATCGAAGATCTGCGACATTCCGGTTGCGGAAATCGAAGTCTTTGCAAAATTGATCGGCGAGACCAAACGCGCTTACTTCCGGCTGGGCTACGGCTTCAGCCGCTCGCGCAATGGCGCGGTGAACATGCATGCCGTGTCTTGCATTCCCGCCGTCACCGGCGCTTGGAAATACGAAGGTGGCGGCGCGCTCCATTCCAACAGCGGCATCTACAAGTGGAACAAGAAACTGATCGAGGGCACCGATGCCGCCACGGGCGGCCTTCGCGTCATCGATCAAAGTCGCATCGGACCCGCACTTCTAGGCGATTCCTTCGATCTCGCGGGCGGCCCGCCGGTGAAGGCCATGCTCATCCAGAACACCAATCCCGCCTCGGTGGCCCCCGACCAGACCAAGGTAAAACAGGGCCTCGCCCGCGAGGACCTGTTTGTCTGCGTCCATGAGCAGTTCATGACCGAGACTGCCAAGTTCGCCGACATCGTTCTGCCGGCGACAATGTTTCTCGAACACGATGACGTCTATCAGGGAGGCGGCCACCAGCACATCATGTTTGGCCGCAAGCTGGTGGAGGCGCCGGGCGAATGCCGCAGCAATCATGAGGTTCTGTGCGATCTTGCAGGGCGCGTAGGCGCCAAACATGAGGGCTTCACCAAGACTCCCCGCGAACTCATCGATTGGACCCTGCAGCATTCACACCGGCCGGACCTGCGGAAGCTGGACACGGAAAACTGGATCGACGTGCAGCCCGATTTTGAAACCTCGCACAATCTTAAGCGCTTTGGCCATGCCGACGGAAAATTTCACTTTAAACCTGACTGGACGAAGGCCGCTCATTTCTCGCCCACTGGCCCGCTCGGTCCATTGCAGGACATGCCGGAGTTTCCCGACCATTGGGAGGCCATTGAGGAGGCAACGGTTGAATATCCCTTCCGTCTCGCGACCAGTCCGGCCCGCGCCTTCCTCAATTCCACCTTCAATGAGACGCCGTCCTCGCGCAAGCGCGAGGGCAGGCCGACGCTCTTTGTCCATCCCCTGGACCTGCAAGCCGCAGGCCTGGCCGATGGCGACAAGGTCACGGTGGGCAGCGCCCGCGGCACCGTCACCCTCCATGCCAAGGCCCATGACGGCCAGCGGCGGGGCGTCCTGATCGCCGAGTCGATCTGGCCCAATGAGGCCTTTGAAGATGGGCAGGGCATCAACACCCTGACCGGCTGCGATCAGCCAGCCCCGGCCTCAGGTGGCACCTATCACGACAACCGGGTGTGGCTGCGGCCCGCCCGATGAATTGGGGATGAACGGCGGGTTCAGCAAAGGCTCAGGTCCAGGCGCCTAGGGTAAGGCCAAGTTAAACGCCTTATCCGACGGACGCCCGATGAAATCGCTTACTTCCCTCTCCCTGGCCGCAGCTCTGATGGTCGTTGCCGCAACTCTCACGCTTGCGGACACCGCCAGCAAGAACACGGCGCAAACCCAAGCCGCAGCTAGCCATATGCAAATCTCCTTCCTGCACATGAAGCTCAGGTTCAAGGCCTTTCAGTTCAGCCGATGAAAACCCTGGATTTACCATTGATTAACCTTTTGGAGTCCGCGCAAGCGCTTGAAAAGAATCATTTTCTTGCCCAGCAGAATCGTTCCACGGTGCCGTCCATGACAGAACCCCGCCCCCCTCAACCTCACGTCTGGCTCCTGCTCATGGCCGCCTGCCTCGTGCTGGCAACCCTGGCACCTGTCGCCGTACTGGCCGGCTAGCTGGGCCAAGCCAACTTCCGTTTCTTTCAGCTCTTTGTGCGTGAAGCCTGGCACTTGTGGAACGAATTCACCAGGAGTTCGTTTATCCTCACGACCGTCAGCTGAATGCTGGCAAAACCACCGCGCAGGAAAGACCAAAGCATGCGGCCGCTGCCCTTAAAAATATATGGCGAGAACGTTTTTAGTCAGCCTCCGGGCCAGAATTTGGTTAACGGTCTGGTCATTTTCCTTTCTGTTTGTGGGGTTCTCTATTTCGGCCAGCAAATCCTTATCCCCATTGTGCTTGCGATCCTGCTTTCGCTGCTCCTTACACCCTGCGTGAGGATTCTGCAGAAACTCAGAATTCCCAAGCCGGTGGCCATCGTCAGCGTAGTGTGTATTGCCTTTGTTGCATTGTTTACGATGACGGCCGTGGTTGCCACCGCCTTGACAAACCTCGCTGGTGACCTGCCGCAATATGAAAGTAATTTGCGCGAAAAAGCCCGCAGCCTGAAGTTTGCCACCTCGGGCGGCGATACCATGGAAAAAGCCGCCAATGTCCTGAAGGACCTTCAGACCGAACTTCAGCAGCCGCAGTCTAATTCTGCTGCAAATAATGCCTCCACAAAGCCGATTCTTGTCGAGGTTCGCAACTCCACGTTTGGCCCGCTCGACCCGGTCATATCGGCGGTGGCCATACTGATTCATCCCATGACACAATTGGGCATCGTCATCCTGATGGTCGTGCTCATCCTCTTCAACCGGGAAGATTTGCGAAATCGATTGATCCGCCTGGCCGGTACCGGCGACATAAACCGGACAACCATTGCGCTTGACGAGGCTGGCCTTCGTCTCAGCCGGCTGTTCACCATGCAACTTCTGATCAATGGCCTGACTGGAGCCTTTATCGGCATTGCGCTCGCCGCCATCGGAATACCCGGGGCCATTCTGTGGGGCGTGCTGACAGCCGTGATGCGGTTTGTGCCTTTTATCGGAACGTTCCTCTCAGCCGTATTTCCCATTATTATTGCCGCTGCGATCGGCGATGGCTGGACCTTGGCTCTGATGACGGCTGGTATTGTTATCGTGGTTGAAATTGTTGTTGGACAAGCGCTGGAGCCGCTTTTCTTCGGCAAGATGACAGGTCTGTCCACATTTGCCATCGTCGCTTCCGCGGCATTCTGGACTACGCTGTGGGG
>JBAVOA010000476.1:0-2974 GCA_049691635.1 Aestuariivirga sp.
GCATTGCCCCATGCCGCGATTGTTCCGGCGGACTCGCCCACCGAAGACGTGGGCTCCAATCCGCTGCCCGGCACCGGTGCCTACATGATTTCGGCCTATGACCCCAACAAGGGCATGACGATGACGCGTAATCCGCATTTCAAGGTGTGGAGCGAGCAGGCCCAGCCCGATGGCTATCCCGACGTTGTGCAATATGATTTCGGTATGACCGAAGAAGCCCAGGTCACCGCCATCCAGAATGGCGAAGTTGACTGGATGTTTGACGAGCCACCCGCCGACCGCCTCGCTGAAATGGGAACCAAGAACAAGGATCAGGTGCATGTAACCCCGCTCACCGCCTGGTGGTATGTGCCGATGAACACGCGGTTGGCCCCCTTCGACAACATCAAGGTACGCCAGGCCGTGAACTTTGCCATTGACCGCAAGGCGCTGGTCAACCTGTTCGGTGGCCCGGTGCTGGCGGCGCCCGTTTGCCAGGTCCTGCCTCCGGGCTTTCCTGGCCATGAACCATACTGCCCCTACACCAAAAACCCCGGTGAAAAGTGGTCGGCACCCGATATGGAAAAGGCCAAGCAGTTGGTGGAGGAATCCGGCACCAAGGGCCAGAAGGTAACGATCATTGCCGAGGACAAGGCCGTTTCGAAATCCATTGGTGTTTACCTGCAAAGCGTCTTGACCGAACTGGGTTACGAGGCGGATGTGAAGCCAATCTCGCAGAATATCCAGTTCACCTATATCCAGAACACCAACAACAAGGTGCAGATGTCGATTACCCAGTGGTATCAGGATTACCCGGCGGCATCGGACTTCCTGAACATCCTGTTCGGCTGTGCAAGCTTCACCGAAGGTTCGGACAGCTCGATCAATATCGCAGGCTTCTGCGACAAGGATATCGATGCCAAGATGCAGGGTGCCCTGGCCCTGGGTGTGACCGATCCGGAGGGTGCCAACAAGGTATGGGCAGAAGTTGACAAGGCGGTGACGGACAATGCGGCGGCAGCGGCACTCTTCACCCCGAAACATCTCGACTTCGTGTCCAAGCGTCTAGGCAATTTCCAGTTCAACTCGCAATACTACTTCATGGTGACGCAAGCCTGGGTTCAGTAACAGGCGGTTTTCGTGACTGCCGAAACGATCGCATTGCCCCGCGTGAGCCGTGGTCCCTGGGCCACGGCCATGCGGCGGCTGGCCCGTGACAGGGCCGGGATGGCGGCAATGATCCTCTTTTTGGTGATCGTCACCATGTGCCTTCTGGCTCCAGTCTATGCTTCCTGGGCTGGGGTTGATCCTTTTACCTCGACACTTGACGCAACCGTCACCATCGACGGCACGACCGTGCCGGTCATGGAACAATCCACCGAAGGCTTGGGGCTTGGCTACAACCCCATCGGCCCCACCTGGCGGCTCGGAAGCTATTTCCTTGGCGCTGACAACCAGGGCCGCGACGTGATGGCGCGGCTGCTCTATGGCGGGCTCACCTCGCTTTTGATCGCGGGCGCGGCGGCTGCATTAACACTTACCGTCGCAACTATTCTTGGCCTTGTGGCCGGATTTTTTGGTGGACTGACCGACATCATCCTGTCGCGTATTCTTGACGTGTTGTGGGCTTTTCCCGTCTATCTTCTGGCCATCTCACTGTCCATTGTGCTCATTGCCCATGGCATCACGATTGGTCCAATTACCATTGAATCGGGCAGCCTGTGGCTGCCCATCTTCATCATTGGTGTCGTTTACATTCCCTATGTGGCGCGGCCCATCCGGGGGCAGGTGCTATCGTTGCGCGAAAGCGAGTTTGTGCTGGCCGCCATTGGCCTTGGCGTTCCAAGCCACCGCATCCTGCTGCGCGATATCCTGCCCAATGTGTCCACCACGCTCATTGTTTTCGTGCCCCTGATGATGGCTCTCAACATGCTTACCGAATCCGCGCTGTCGTTTCTCTCCATCGGCGTGCAGCCACCCGATGCAAGCTGGGGCACCATCATTCAGGACGGGCAGGGCCTGCTCTACTCGCGGCCCTGGGTTGCCATGGCTCCCGGCATTGCCATTGTATTATGCGTGCTGGCGTTGAATGTCCTCGGCGACGGCTTGCGCGATGCGCTTGACCCCCGTTCGAAGATCAAGCTGGGGCGCGGCTGATGCTATTGGCGCTTTTGCAGCGGCTTGGGCAAATGCTCTTCGTGATGCTGGGCATCAGCATACTCGTGTTCCTGATCTTCTTCGCTACACCCGGTGCCGACCCTGCCTCACGCATCGCCGGCCGTGGTGCCAGCCCGGAAATTCTCGAAGCCGTGCGCAAGAGCTTTGGCCTCGATCAGCCATTCTACGTGCAGTACTTCATCATGATGAAAAAGATATTCATTACCGGTGACCTGACGTCCTTCGTCAATCGCGGCTGGAAGGTTGTGCCCGCGGTTTTGGACACCATTCCAGTAACACTTTCACTTGTCATCGGCGCTGCGATCTTGTGGGTTATCTTTGGCATGCTCATTGGATTGGTCGCCGCAGCCACGCGCGGCAGTTGGCTCGACAAGCTGCTGATGATCCTGGGACTCATCGGCATTTCCATGCCGGTCTACTGGCTGGGCGAGGTAATGAATCTGGTCACCCAGAGCCGGTTCCACGACACATGGATGTTCTCCTGGGTGCCGCCATTGGGTTACAAGAACCTCAGCGACGATCCAAAAGGCTGGTTCCTCACCCTCGTCATCCCCTGGATTACGCTTTCGATACTCTATATCGGCCTCTACGGGCGTGTGCTCCGCGCCAGCCTCATCGAGGCAATGCAGGAAGACTACATTCGCACCGCGCGCGCCAAAGGCCTGTCGGAAACCAGAATCCTCATTCGCCACGCGTTGCGCACTTCGCTGATCAGCTTCGTAACGCTTTTCGGACTGGATTTTGGCGCCTTGGTCGGCGGCTCGGCCCTGCTCACTGAAGTGGTATTTAATCTCCAGGGTGTGGGCAAGCTCACCTT
>JBAVOA010000477.1:0-2320 GCA_049691635.1 Aestuariivirga sp.
CTGGGCGATGACATCCCGCTTTTGAAAGGCCGCAGTTTTCCTTACCGCGGCCTTCCCCTCAACGGCGTCGTGCTCCACGTCCATGGATGCAATGGTCTGGGGTGGGATAAATATGCGGAAGTTTGGGGCGCCTATTTCAACGCGCTTGGATACAGCTTCTATGCACCCGACAGTTTTGCCGAATCGAGGCCCGCCGAACTCTGCGGTGAAATACCGCCGGCGCGGGCCAAGGACGCTACCATGATCATGAAGCTGCGCATTGCCCAGACACAAAGAACAATCGCTGGCCTCAAACAAAAATATCCGGGTACGCCAATCTATGTCTGGGGGCATTCGGAAGGTGCGGCGGTGGTGAAATTGCTCAATGTCGAGGTTGCCGGAATTGTCACCTCGGGTGATGAGTGCGACGTCGGGGGATCGCGGACCGCGGCTCCGGCTTCGGTTCCCGTGCTTTTCATGTTTGGCGACAATGATCCCAACATTGAGGGCTTCAAGCTGCCGCTTACCGACAAGAAAATGCAGAAGTGCAGGAACTTTGTACGGAACAAGAAAACCAGGTTAGTGATCGTCAAGAACAGCAAGCACGAGTACTGGCCGTGGCGACCGGAGATAGCCAAGGCGATGTCCCAATTCATCGGCGCGAAGTCAGCGGGTTTTCCTGAATCACAGCCGCCCATGAAACTCTTGCTCACCGACAGCCAGCAGAAAACCAAGGCGAACTATTTGCGGGCGGAGAACCATCGGGCCCTCGCCGTGTCGACCGGCGGTTCAGCGGCGTGGGGCAGCAAGTGGGATTTTGTCGAGGACGCCAGGCAATTTGCGCTCTACGAATGCGCCCACTGGGACAATGTGAACGATTTCGCCGCGCCGCAGCACCGGTGTGTGCTCATGGATGTGGATGGAAAAAATGTGACGGCACCTTGAGAGCGCATTCAGCCAGATTATTCATACTAGCATGTTAGTATGAATAATCCGACAGGGTGGTTTGCGCCCCAAAGGCGGCGTAAATGGTGCGCAAGGGTGCGCTTTTGGGCGGCTTTTTGAGTGCGGTTTGGTGCGGTTCCGGGACCGTTTGGGCGCATTTTTTCCTCCCCTTTTGGCGTGGCTGGCTCTATAGGTCCGGGCATGAGTGATCAGAATGACATGCTGTATGGCGCCCATCCGGTGGAAGAGGCGCTGAAGAATCCCAGGCGCAAATTCGTGAAGCTGACCTGCACCCTGAACGGGGCCGAGCGGCTCAAGGCGTTTACCCAACCCCTTGGAATTACGCCTGAAATCGTAAACCCCAAGGTGCTGGACCGGCTGCTTGAGCCGGATGCCGTGCACCAGGGGATGATTCTCGAGGCCAAGCCCTTGCGCCAGCCGCGTCTCGACCAGATTGAAAAATCCGGGGTTGTGGTGATGCTGGACCAGGTGACCGACCCCCATAATGTGGGCGCGATCCTGCGCACCTGCGCGGCTTTCGGGGTGACCGCGATGGTCACCACGGCGCGCCATTCCCCGGAGGCCACGGGCGTACTTTTCAAAGCCGCATCAGGGGCTTACGAGCATGTGCCGTTCGTCAAGGTGACCAATCTGGCGCGCGCCATGGAGGAGCTGCGGCTGGAGGGTTTCCGCTTTGTGGGGCTCGATTCGGAGGCTGATATCGGGCTTGCCGAGGTTGATAAAAGCCTGCCTTTGGTGCTGGTTTTGGGGGCGGAAGGCAAGGGTTTGCGGGAACTTACACGTAAAAATTGCGATGTGGTGGCCAAATTGGACTTTTCCGGGGCAATCCGCTCGCTCAACGTCTCGAACGCGGCGGCCGTGGGGCTTTATGCGCTCACCCACTAGGAGGCCTTAAAAACCGAAACAGCCAGACATTTCAAATGCCTGGCCGCTCCTGTCGCCGTCCCGCGAATCCGCAGATGACTTCTTGTAGACCAGACGGGGAGCTGTTGCAACTGTGGCGAATTGTGGCGATTTTTAGGCACGGGACTTGCCGCCCGGGGCTATTGCGGGGCAGGGGCCAGATGGCTTATAGGGTCGGGAAGGTGAAGCCGATTTAGCTCAGTTGGTAGAGCACCTGATTTGTAATCAGGGGGTCACAGGTTCGAGTCCTGTAATCGGCACCAGTTTCAACAAAATCATGGACTTGCGGTGAAACGGGTGATTCCCGAAAGGCCCTGCAGGTTCGAGACTTTCCCGTTGACTCGGATGATTAACCCCGGCATACAGCGCCTCACTTAAGGCCCGGGGGAACCTCCGGGCTTGTTGGCGTTTGGCTTGTTCATCGGCGAATCGGGGGAGTGTCCCGAGTGGCAAAGGGGGGGGACTGTAAATC
>JBAVOA010000478.1:0-4787 GCA_049691635.1 Aestuariivirga sp.
GGCGTGCATACTGGCGATTCCATCACTGTCGCGCCGGCCCTCACGCTGACCGACAAAGAATACCAGATCATGCGCAACGCCTCGATCGCGGTGCTGCGCGAGATCGGCGTGGAAACCGGCGGTTCCAACGTGCAGTTCGGCGTAAACCCCGCCGACGGTCGCCTCGTCGTCATCGAAATGAATCCGCGCGTCTCACGCTCCTCGGCGCTCGCCTCCAAAGCCACTGGCTTCCCCATTGCCAAGATTGCCGCCAAGCTTGCGGTCGGTTACACGCTCGATGAGTTGGCCAATGACATCACCGGGGGTGCCACGCCTGCCGCTTTCGAGCCAACCATCGATTACGTCGTCACCAAGATCCCACGCTTTGCCTTCGAAAAATTCCCCGGCTCGCAAGCCATTCTCTCCACTGCCATGAAGTCGGTTGGCGAGGTCATGGCCATTGGCCGTACCTTCCAGGAAAGTGTGCAGAAGGCGCTCCGTGGCCTTGAAACGGGCTTGAGCGGTTTTGATGAAATTGAAATCCCGGGTCTCGGCGAAGGCGATGACAAGAACGCAATCCGCGCCGCGCTGGGAACGCCCACACCGGACCGCCTGCTCATCATCGCGCAAGCCTTCCGCCACGGCGCAACAGTTGAACAGATTTTCGCCTCCTGCAAATACGAGCCCTGGTTCCTCCGCCAGATTGAAGAGTTGGTGAAGACCGAGAACAAAATCCGTGAGAGCGGCTTGCCCAATGACGCCGTGAATTTCCAAAAGCTCAAGGCCATGGGCTTCTCCGATAAACGCCTTGCCAAATTGGTTGGTGTGAAAGAAGAAAAGGTTCGCAAGCACCGGCACAAGCTGAAGGTGCGTCCCGTGTTCAAGCGCATTGATACCTGTGCTGCGGAATTCGCCTCGCCCACCGCCTACATGTACTCAACCTATGAAACCGGATTCATCGGCCATAGCGGCAATGAAGCTAAACCGTCGGACAAGCAGAAGGTCATTATCCTTGGCGGCGGACCAAACCGCATCGGCCAGGGCATCGAGTTCGATTACTGCTGCTGCCATGCCTGCTTCGCGCTCCATGACGCGGGCTATGAATCGATCATGGTGAACTGCAATCCGGAAACCGTCTCCACCGACTACGACACCTCGGACCGGCTCTACTTCGAATCCCTCACCATCGAGGACGTGCTTGAGATCATCCACGTCGAACAATCCAGCGGCACCTTGAAAGGCGTCATTGTCCAGTTCGGCGGGCAGACACCGCTGAAGCTTGCCGCCAAACTGGAAGAACTCGGCGTGCCCATTCTCGGCACCACCCCCGATGCCATTGATCTGGCCGAAGACCGCGACCGTTTCTCCAAGCTTCTCAAAAAACTGAAACTGCGCCAGCCCGAAAACGGCATCGCCCGCTCGGGTGCTGAAGCCAGAAAGATCGCCAAGCGGATCGGCTTCCCCGTGGTCATCCGCCCGTCCTACGTGCTGGGCGGCCGCGCCATGGAAATCGTGCGCAGCGACGAACAGCTCCAGCGTTACATCACCGAGGCCGTGGTAGTCTCCGGCGAAAGTCCGGTGCTGATCGACAGCTACCTGTCAAACGCCATCGAGGTCGATGTCGATGCCATCTGCGACGGCAAGGACGTGTTCATTGCCGGCGTCATGGAACACATCGAAGAAGCGGGCATCCATTCCGGCGACTCGGCCTGCTCGCTGCCGCCCTATTCCCTGAAAGCCCCCGTCATTGCCGAAATGGAAGCCCAGACCAAAAAGATGGCCCTGGCGCTGAATGTGGTGGGCCTGATGAACGTCCAGTTCGCCATCAAGGATGACCTGGTCTATGTGCTGGAAGTCAACCCCCGGGCCTCCCGCACCGTGCCCTTCGTGGCCAAGGTGATCGGCCTTCCCGTGGCCAAGATCGCGGCCCGCGTCATGGCCGGGGAAAGCCTCGCCAGCTTCAAGCTGGTTTCGAAGAAGCTCGCCCATGTTGCTGTAAAGGAAGCGGTTTTCCCCTTCAACCGCTTCCCCGGCGTGGATGTCCTGCTAGGGCCCGAAATGCGCTCCACCGGCGAGGTCATGGGCCTCGACCGCACCTACGACATGGCCTTCGCCAAGAGCCAGATTGGTGCTGGCATGCGCATTCCTTACTCCGGCACCGTTTTCGTCTCGGTCAACGACCCGGACAAGCCCAAAATCCTGCCAGCCATCCGCAAGCTGGTGGAGCTTGGCTTTATCATCAAGGCCACCGGCGGCACCCAGCAATTCTTTGAAAGCAAAGGCATTCCCTCCACCAAGATCAACAAGGTCCTGGAGGGCCGCCCCCATGTGGTGGACGCCATCAAGAATGGTGAAATTCAACTTGTGCTTAACACAACGGAAAGCAAGGCCTCGGAATCCGATTCAAAATCCATCCGCCAGACCGCGATGCTGCAGAAAGTGCCCTATTATACGACACTTCCGGGCATTCTGGCCGCCACCAAGGCCATCGCCGCCCAAAAGGCCGATATCATCAGTGTACGGCCCCTCCAGGACTACTTCTGATCACGCCCCTTGAATTTTGAGCCCATTTGGGTCATCTTACCCCATACCCGGTCGCAAACGCGCAAAGCGTTTGGCCGGGTCTAGTTTTTCACGCAAATGATCGAAATCTGGACGAAACCTATGGAAAAAGTACCTATGACGCTGGACGGCCATGCCAAGATGATGGAGGAGATCAAGCATCTCAAAACCGTCGAGCGGCCCCGCATCATCCGTTTGATCGAAGAAGCGCGCGCCCATGGCGACCTCTCCGAGAACGCCGAATACCATGCCGCCAAGGAGCAGCAGGGCTGGACCGAGGCGCGCGTCAGCGAGCTTGAGGACAAGATCAGCCGTGCCGAACTCATCGACATCAGCAAGCTCTCCGGCGACACCGTGAAATTCGGCGCCAAGGTCACCCTTGTGGATGAAGACAGCGAGGATGAGTCCTCCTACCAGATCGTCGGCGAATTCGAAGCCGACGTGAAGAAGGGCAAGATCTCCGTTTCATCCCCCATCGCCCGCGCCATCATCGGCAAGAAAAAAGGCGACAGCGTCGAGGTCAACACCCCCGGCGGCGGCAAGAGCTATGAAATTCTCAAAGTGAAGTGGGCTTAAAGGCCCACTTCCAAATTTATTTCATTACGGCTTCGGCATCTCAATTTCTGTCATTCCGGCGAAAGCCGGAATCCAGACTTTGAGTCTATGTCGCCAAAGCCTTCTTAACGCCCTCGGCAATCTTCGGCCCCATAGGCTTCGCCTGCGTCGAAAACCAGTCCACAAAAGTCCCGTCGCGCCCAAACAGGTACTTGTGGAAGTTCCACTTCGGCCGGCCGGCCACCCCCGCCATCTCGCCCGCCCATTTGTAAAGCGGATGCGCGCCTTCCCCCTTAACCACCAGCTTGTCGGTCAGCGGAAACGTCACCCCGTAATTGATCTTGCAGAACGAAGCGATCTCCCCCGCCGTCCCCGGCTCCTGTCCGCCAAAATCATTGGACGGCACGCCGACGATCACCAGCCCCTTGTCCCTGTTGGCCAGCCACAATTGCTCAAGCCCCTCATACTGCGCTGTGTAGCCGCACTCGGACGCCGTGTTAACCAGCAGCACAACCTTCCCCTTGAACTGCACCAGCGGCAAAGGCTTGCCGTCGATAGCGGTGAGCGTGAAATCGTGGAGGGATTTATTCGATGCAGTCATGTAAATTCCTGTGCTTTCAAAATTCAGTTATAATTTCTTCGTAACAAGAAAGTGTCGCGCTCCAAACAGCACCAGCCCCGCCACCAGCCCCCAGAAGGCCGAGCCCACGCCAAAAAATGTGATACCCGAAGCCGTCACCAGAAATGTGATCAAGGCGCTTTCGATGTCGCGCGGTTCTTTCAGCATGGCGACCACGCTGCCCATCAGCGGTGAAAACAGAGCAAGCCCGGCAATGGTGGTGATCAGTGCCGCGGGCAGGCTACCGAGCACCTGCACGAAGAGCGCGGCGGCCAACCCAACCGCCACATATAAAATCAGGTAAGGCCAGGCCACAAGCCAGCGCTTGGCGGGATCGGGGTGCGCGTCCGGTCCCGTCACCAGCGACGCGGTGATTGCCGCCATGTTCACGGCGTGACTGCCGAACGGCGCCATGGCCATGGAAGCAAGGCCCGTGGTGAGCAAACATGACGTGACGGGCGGCTCATAGCCACTGGCGCGCAGCACCGCGAAACCGGGAAGGTTTTGCGACGCCATGGTGACCAGAAACAGCGGCACGCCGAGGCTTAAAATTGTTGCGCCATCAAACCGCGGCGTGGTCCAGACAAGCTCTGTGAATCCTACAGCGCAGCAATCGCCGGCGAAGCTTCCGGCAAAGGCCGCCATCGTAACACCCAGCACCACAACCACGGGCACCGCAAACAGTGGATAGCTCAGGCGCAATCCGAAGAACGCGATGATCAACGGCAGCACGAACAGCGGCATCGAGAGCGCGGCCACAGGAACACCGAGCGTATATTTCAGCAGTACGCCGGCCAGCATGCCCGCCGCCAAGGGCGCCGGAATTCGCGCAATGGCCTGCGCCAGTGGGTTGACAAGTGCGGTGAGGCACATGAGCAGCCCAGCCACAACAAAGGTCCCCAGCGCATGTTCGTAAGTAACGCCTGCGGCACTCGTGGCAATCAGCGCCGCGCCGGGTGTGGACCACGCCGTGATGATCGGCATCTTGTGGGCCCATGAAAGATAAAACGAGGTGAGCGCCATGCCAAAACATAGCACTGCCGCCCACGACGCCTGCTGCGCGGGCGTGGCC
>JBAVOA010000479.1:0-6546 GCA_049691635.1 Aestuariivirga sp.
CCCTTGGAGTTTTCCCATGAATTTTGCATCTGACAATCACTATGGCGTTCATCCCCGCATTCTCGAAGCCATGGTGGAAGCGAATGTCGGCTCGGCTCCGGCCTATGGCAATGATGACTGGACGAAAAAAGCCGAAGAGCAGCTTTCCAAGGTCTTTGAAAAAGAAGTGCGTTCCTTTTTGGTCACAACCGGTACCGCCGCAAATGGGCTGGCCCTTTCAGCCCTCACACCGCCCTACGGCGCTGTGATCTGCCATGGCGAGGCACATATTCACTGTGATGAATGCGCTTCTCCGGAATTCTTTACAGGGGGTGCAAAAATCATGGGTCTCCATGGCCCGGCAGGAAAAATCACACCTGCAATGATCGAGAAATGCCTCAAAGGTTTCATTCGGGGCGAGCATGATCCAAAGCCCGCCGCCGTCTCGCTCACCAACGCCACAGAGCTCGGCACGGTCTATACGCCGGGTGATGTGCAAGCGATTTCAAATCTGATCAAGCCGCGTGGCATGAAACTGCATATGGATGGTGCTCGCTTTGCCAATGCGGTTGCAGGCCTGGGCGTTAGCCCCGCAACTCTCACTTGGAAATCCGGCGTCGATGTCATGTCCTTTGGGGCCACCAAGAACGGCGCCATGATGCTCGAAGCTGTGGTTTTCTTCGACACAAAACTGGCTGATGACTTTGCCTACCGCCGCATGCGCGGTGGTCAGCTTGTTTCAAAGGGCCGCTATTTGAGCGCGCAAATGCTGGCTTATCTTAAAAATGATCTCTGGCTGGAAAACGCGAGAACAGCCAATGGTCTTGCTGCGCAATTGGCGGCCGGGTTGAAAACCTTCAAAAATATCCGTGTGCCCAATCCGGTTCAGGCAAACGAGGTGTTTGCGGTAATGCCGCGGGCGCTGAATGAAAAGCTCGCTATGCCTCGGGCACTTGATGATGTTCTCTTGCCGCAGGGTGCAAAATTCTACGACTGGATGCCGGATAGTTTGGGCGATGGAATTTCCGGTGATGAAATATTCGTGCGCTTTGTCTTGTCTTTCGCAACACCCGAAGCCGATGTCCGGAAACTGCTGGCGCTGATCAAGGAACTGCAGCCGTGAGCGGCGGCTGGCGCAGTAAAAAAGGGGCACCCGCAAGGAGCACCCCCATTTAATTAGGCAGCCTTTTTCGCCTCAAGCACTTTCTGCTCATTCGCGCTGCGAATGGCAATCGTGCGTGGCTTCAGGGCCTCCGGAATTTCGCGTTTGAGCGAAATATGCAGCAAACCATGGTTCAGATCGGCTCCTGTCACTTCTACGTGATCGGCAAGCTGGAAACGGCGCTCGAAACTGCGTCCGGCAATGCCCTGGTGCAGGTATTCGGTCGTTTCGTCCTTCTTGTCAGCCTTCTTGCCGGTAACGGTGAGGGCGTTGCCCTTCACCTCAAGATTGATGTCATCGGAACCGAAGCCAGCAATGGCAATGGTGATCCGGTATTCGTCTTCGCCGACCCGTTCAATATTATAGGGCGGATAGGCGGGAGCTTCGAAATTTGCAGCGTCATCAAGCATCCGGGCAAGATGGTCAAAGCCGATGCTGGAACGATAAAGGGGGGTAAAATCAAACATGTTACATTCTCCTGAAGCAATGCATTAACCGCGGACCCACAATCGGCATCCGCTGTTACAAAGGTAATTTTTGTTTTCCCGATTTCAAGGGGGTGGGGGCCAAAAAGTGAACTGAAAATGAACGCCGGGTTCTGAGTGCGTTCAAGTTGACGGGCCTAGTTTCGATGCCATCGATGGCCAAGGTGGTCGTCACACAAACGAAAACTGAACCCTGGAGAAAACAAATGATTGCCAAGTCCCTTATCGCTGCCGCAGCCGTTGCTGCATCCCTCACCGCTCTGGCCCCTGTTGAACAGGCCCAGGC
Source organism: Aestuariivirga sp. (assembly GCA_049691635.1). Lineage (GTDB taxonomy): Bacteria > Pseudomonadota > Alphaproteobacteria > Rhizobiales > Aestuariivirgaceae > Aestuariivirga. Next base: position 1,913 of record JBAVOA010000479.1, read on the forward strand.
CAAAATCCATCTTGACGTCAACGTCGGCATCGGCGGCGGCGGTTTTTATCCCGGCTACTACCCTGATTATGGTTACGGTGGCGGCTACTATCCCGTTGTTGACCCTTACTATGGTGGCGGCATCAGCTGCCACAAGGGCAAGAACATCGTAAAATGGTCTGGCTTCAACAATGTTCACGCGTTTGACTGCAGCGCCCCGGTTTACCAGTACAAGGCCTGGAAGTTCGGCCATGCCTACAAGGTTAAGGTCAGCCTGAACGGCAACATCATCGGCGTAAAGCAGATTTTCTAAACCGCAATCCTCTCCGGAACGCCGAAAGGCGTTCTGGCCCGGCTGCCTTGTTTCTGCCATGAAGCTGAACGGCAGATGAACGGGGTTATCGGCTTTCGTTCAGCAAGATTCTGCCATGATCTCGTTAGATAAGGCTGGGGAGCCTCAGAAGGAAGTGGAGGACGGACCGATGTTCAAGAAAATTTTGGTGGCAGCTGGCCTTGTGGCAGCTCTTTCTCTTTCTTCTCAGGCTGCAGAAGCCAAAGTGAATATCACGATTGGTATCGGTGACCGTGGCGGTTATTGTTACTATAACTATGACCCGTTCCGTTGTGGACCCTACGGCTATTATCCGCGGCCCGGATATTTTGTCCCCCATCCGGTCTACAGGGACCGCATATACAGTGACCGCATATCTTGTGGTGAAGCAAGATGGGATTTGCGCGACCGTGGTTTTCGCCAGATCGCTGCGACAGACTGCCGTGGAAGAACCTATGTTTTTATCGCCAAGAAGCGCGGCGGGACATTCCGGATCAGGTTCAATTCGTACAATGGCAGCATATCCGTTCGCCCCATTTGATTTCATGACGTGAGGGAAAAACATGATGCTTCCGCGTATCATCTGTCTGGCAGTACTGTCCGCGATTGCAGGAACCCTCGCCACAACCAGTGACGCAGAGGCGGGTTCGCGATGGCGTCTGCGCTATCTGAACCCTTATTATTACGTGTACCCACCGCGGCAGCTTGATCTCTATTCGTCCGACTATGGCAATGAAGATGATTTTGGCGATGATGAGTACCTTTCCTACTACGATAATCCGGATGATAGCTACTATGTGCCGCGTTACCGCAATGACGAGCCAGGCCAGATTGCTCAAAAAAAGAAGAAAACAGTCAAGGCTGTTCCAGCCACCAAACCGGTAGTCAAGAAATCCGTGGCAGCAACGGAAAAGAAACCTGTAACTATTGCAAGCAAGGAAATTTTGACGACCACTGAAAAAAAGATCACGGTCGCCACCGAAGGCAATGCCGTGGTGTCAGCCGAAAAGAAGGTTGCGCCAGTCACTGCGGGCATGTCTTGTGACAAGGCAGAAAAGATTGTTTCGGGCTATGGATTTACCAGCGTGAAACCAACGGCCTGCACCGGCCAGGTTTTTGCCTTTAATGCTACGCGCAGCGGCAAGGCCTATGTCATCAAGCTGAGCTCGGCGAGCGGCGAGCTCACTGAAGTGAAGAAGGTTCAGTAAGTCTTCTTCCTTGCCCATAATTCTCCCCTGCTTTAGAGCAGGGGACCATGGATCTGATCGCAACGCCTGAAAATCCGGTGCCCCAGGGGGCAGATTGTACGCGCGTCGTCACCAATGACGGATTCCATTTGCGCGCCATGTCGGCCCGTGTGGGCAATGCCAAGGGAACCGTGGTGATCCTTGGCGGCCGGGCCGATTTCATGGAACGCTATTTTGAAACGGCACGCGATCTCATGGCGCGCGGATTCTGTATCGCATCCGTCGATCTCCGCGGCCAGGGCGGTTCGCAACGGCTGACCGAACAGCGCCTGCGTGGCCACGTCAACAGCTTTGAAGACTATGACGAAGACATTCGCGCCCTCATGACCCAGGTGGTTCTGCCCGACTGTCCGCCGCCCTACTACATGCTTGCCCATTCCACCGGTGGCAACATTGTCCTGCGCCTTCTCCGCACCCGTAACTGGTTCAAGAAAGCCGTCCTTGTCGCCCCGCTGGTTGACCTGAACTACGGGGCCTGGCCGGTCCCGGTCGTGCGCCTGCTCACCTCCCTTGCGATGACCTTCAGGCTGGGCTGGGTCTATCTGCCGGGCCGGCGGCAAACCCCTTTGGGGCGCAAGGACTTTGTCGGCAATCCATTGACCCTCGATCAAAGACGCTGGAACCGGGATAGCGCCGTGCTGGAGGCCGCCCCCGGACTTGCCACCGGCGGTCCGACCTATGGCTGGCTCTCGGCCACCCTCAAATCGATTGCAACACTGCGGGGCATGAAGACTGCCAATGGGTTGAAATGCCCGGTTCTGGTCGTCGCTGCGGGCCTGGACAGCGTGGTTGACAACGAAGCCACCCGGCAGTTTTCCGAGCGGGTGGCCGGGGTTTCCATCATCACGATCCGCGAAGCCCTGCACGAGATTCTCCTGGAACGGGATGAAATCCGCCAGCAATTCTTTGCGGCCTTTGACGCATTTGTCGCGGAAGCGGATTAACCCTCGAGGCCCGACCCTTTTTGGCGAGATCCTGCGAATTGCCTTTGCAATTGAGCCATGCTATGCGCAGCCCAACTCCTGACAATAGAGAAAGTCCCGGCGCCCCATGAACTTGCGCAACATTGCGATTATTGCCCACGTCGACCATGGCAAGACCACCATGATCGACCGTCTTCTGTCCCAATCCGGCTCGTTCCGCGAGAACCAGAAGGTGGCCGAGCGCGCCATGGATTCCAACGATCTGGAGCGCGAGCGTGGCATTACCATTCTGGCCAAGGTCACTTCGCTGGTCTGGAAAGACACCCGCATCAACATTGTGGACACCCCGGGCCACGCCGATTTCGGCGGCGAGGTTGAGCGCATTCTCAACATGGTTGATGGCGCGGTGCTTCTTGTTGACGCTGCCGAAGGGCCCATGCCGCAGACCAAGTTTGTGCTGCAGAAAGCCCTGAAAATCGGCCTCAAGCCCATCGTCTGCATCAACAAGATCGACCGCCCCGACGAGCGCCACAACGAGGTTGTGAATGAGGTTTTTGATCTCTTCGCGGCCCTCGAGGCAAGCGAGGAGCAGCTCGATTTCCCGATCATTTACGGCTCCGCCAAACAGGGCTGGATGGCCACCACGCCAACCGGCGTCCATGATACCATGGCACCCCTTTTCGACCTCATCATCTCGCATTTCAATCCGCCGGTCATCGAGGAAGGCCCCTTCCGCATGCTGGTGACGACCATCGAGGCCAACCCTTTTCTCGGCCGCGTTCTCACCGGCCGGGTGCGTTCCGGTTCGGTGAAAGCCAACCAGGCCGTGCGCGCCCTCTCGCAGGATGGCAAGGTGGTGGAACAGGGCCGCATTTCGAAGGTTCTGGCCTTCCGGGGGCTTGAGCGTCTGCCGGTGGATGAATGCTTTGCCGGCGATATTGTGGCGATTTCCGGTCTCACCACCTCAACCGTTGCCGATACGATCTGCGATCCCAGCGTAACCCAGCCCATCAAGGCCCAGCCCATCGACCCGCCAACCCTCACCATGACGTTCCGCATCAATGACGGACCGCTCGCCGGCAAGGAGGGCGACAAGGTGCAGAGCCGTGTCATCCGCGAGCGCCTGCTGCGCGAAGCCGAAGGCAATGTGGCCTTGAAAGTCACGCCATCGGAAAATGAAACCGACGCCTTTGAAGTGGCAGGCCGCGGCGAATTGCAGTTGGGCATCCTGATTGAAACCATGCGCCGGGAAGGCTTCGAGCTCACCGTGGGCCGCCCCCGCGTAGTGTTCCGCACCGATGAACATGGCCAGAAACTGGAACCCATTGAAGAAGTGATCGTTGACGTCGACGAGGCCTATACCGGCATCGTGGTGCAGAAGCTTTCCGAGCGCCGCGCCGAAATGCGCGACATGCGCCCCTCGGGTTCGGGCCGCCAGCGCCTGGTGTTCCATGCGCCAACCCGTGGCCTCATCGGCTACCAGGGCGAGCTCATGTCCGACAGCCGCGGCACCGCCATCATGAACCGCCTGTTCCATGCCTACGCCCCCTATGTGGGCGATATTCCGGGCCGCCACACGGGAGCGCTCCTCTCCAATGGCGACGGTGAAGCCGTGGCCTATGCCATTTTCAACCTGCAGGACCGCGGCCCCATGTTCATCGAGCATGGCACCAAGGTCTATGCCGGCATGATCATCGGCGAACATACCCGTGGCAATGACCTCGAGCTGAACGTGATCAAGGGCAAGAAGCTCACCAACGTCCGCGCTTCCGGCAAGGATGAAGCGGTTGTGCTCACTCCGCCGATCAAGATGTCGCTTGAAAAAGCCCTGGCCTATGTTGGCGATGACGAACTGGTGGAGATCACGCCCAAATCCATCCGCCTGCGCAAGATCCATCTCGATCCAAACGAGAGAAAGCGCATGAGCCGGGCCAAGGAATCAACCGACGCGGCTTGACCCGCTGCGTCACTCTTCGCGGTACGGCCCGCCGGGGCACGGCGCTCCCGACATGATTTCGTCAGCCCTGCGCGGACGTTGCGAAACCACTTCGGGCATGTCCCGTTCACAGTTGAAGGTGCGGGCGTTTCGGTCCGCCTTCTCGCGCGCCACGCCATTGGCGTCGGGATATTTCGTGTCAATCAGCGCCGTGCGGC
>JBAVOA010000480.1:0-8933 GCA_049691635.1 Aestuariivirga sp.
AAAGCGGGTCCTCTTTGAATGGACAGAGTCAGGCGGACCAAAAATCAAGGCCCAGCCAACGCGTCAGGGATTCGGTTCGAAAGTCATCAACAGCACTGTTGCCGCATCGCTCGGAGGCCAATCGCGCATCGAGTTCCGGCCGGCGGGCCTGTATTGGCAGGTGGAATGGGAGCTGAAACCGTAGTCAAGGAAGCAGCCGCTGGGCGATGGTGCTGTGCCCGCCTATATTGATCACCCGGCCGCGCCGCTCAAAATCGTGGCGGCAACAGGACCAGCCGTTGCCACCACAGGGTCCCAACCGAACGCGACCCCCTACTTCTTCAGTGCGTCACGGACTGCATCCTTCGCGCCGCCTACTGCGTTTTGAATTTTGCCGGCAGTTTTCTCTGCCTTGCCCTCGGTCTGAATCTTTGCATCGCCCATCAGCTTGCCTGCTGTTTCCTTGATGGTGCCCTTCATTTGCTTGGCGCTGCCCGAAACTCTGTCTTTATCCATGATGATAACTCCTGTGTTCAACTATCAGCGGAAACCCGGCGCGGCATGCGACAGGTTCAGCGTGCGGGTTCAATGCACACCCGCAATGAAAGTTCCACCTCGACAACGCCCTAATTCTTCTCCACCATGCAGGCGCCACCCGCTGCGATGAGCTGAGAGCAAAGCTGTTCGGCCCCGGCCCGGCTGTCGCGGCCCACCATCACGCGCACGATTCTGCGGCTGCCACGGCTTAAATCGCGCTTGCGCAGCACCAGCGGCGTCTCGTCTTCCAGCAATGCCGCATAACGCTTCGCCGCCGCGCGAAACGTGGCAAGCGCCCGCCCTTCCGAATAGCCCACGGCAAGTGTGACACCCCACGGCTTCCACGCCGTGGAGCCTGCCGGGGCAACCTCCTGCGGCCGCGCCTCGCGCAACACGAGGCTGGCGCAAGTGCCGGCGAAATCACCCGACGCGCCAAGGGCAGGGATGGGAAACTCCTGGGCTGAAGCCTTCCACTCCCCGTGCCCCCTGCCGGTAATCGCGAGCACATAGTCCTGGGTTTCAAAGGGCAGGTCGCCGTCGCCCGCCAGCCAGCGGCGGATGCGGTCTTCGCCGGCATTATAGGCCGCCGCCGCCCGTCCGAGATTGCCGAAGCTGCGGCGCAAGTCCGCAAGATAGAGGGCCGACGCCGCAAGCGCCGTCTTGATATCGAACGGATTTGCAAGGCCGCGCAGCTTCGCCGTCCCCGGCATGAACTGGGCAATGCCTTCAGCCCCTTTCGGGCTGACGGCTGCGGGATCAAACAGGCTTTCCTTCCAGATCAGCCGCGCGAAGAAATCTTCCGGAATGCCGTTCTCGGCGGCGCGGGCGGATATCTCCTTGCAGATGCCCGCAGCAAAGGCCTGCTTTTCAAGCCGCGCTGCGGGCGTCTCCGCCGCCTGCGCCAAGGGATGCGACAGAAACACGGTCAAGGCGCTGGCTGTTGCAAGTTTCGATACGTCCATGGGTCTTATATGGCCATAATTGCGGGGAATTGTGAACTGCCGTGAACCAGACTAGCGTGCGGGCGGCAGAAAACCGGAGGGGACCCATGAAGCAGGCAGGCATTATCGGCAAGACGGGCTTGCATCTGCCGCCCATCGCTTTCGGCGGCTCGGCGCTGGGCGACATGCCCGACACCTATGGCTACGGCGTGAGCGAGGAACGCGCCCGCCAAACGATCCGCGCCATCCTGGCCTTGCCCGATGGCTTCATCGATACCTCGCGCAATTATGGCATGGGCCGCAGCGAGCAACGCATCGGCCAGGTGGTGCGCGAGCTGGGCGGCTGGCCCCGTGGCCGCATCCTTTCCACCAAGCTTGACCGCGACATGGACACAGGCCGCTTCGATGCCGCCCGCGCCCGGCGTTCCCTTGAGGAGAGCCTGACAGCGCTCGGCGTTGACCATGTGCAGATCCTCCACCTCCACGATCCAGAACATGGCGCCGACCTCACCGAGGTGACGCGCAAGGGCGGCGCGCTCGATGAATTGCTGCGCATGAAGGAGGAGGGGCTTGCCGACGCCATTGGCCTCGCCGCCGGCAATGTCGCGGTGATGCTGCCCATGCTGCGCGACTGGGACCTCGATGGGCTGATCACCCACAACCGCTATACGCTGGTGAACCGCAATGCCGAACCGCTGCTGGCGCTGGCGCAATCGAAAGGCATGTTCGTTCTCAACGCCGCGCCCTATGCGGGCGGCGCGCTGGCCAAGGGCTCAGGCACCTACCAGCGCTATGTCTATCAGGAGGCCACGGAAAAAATGCTCGCCCCCATCGCGGCGGTCGAAGCCGTCTGCGTCAGGCACGGCGTGCCGCCCGGCGCCGCAGCACTTCAGTTCTCCCTGCGCGATCCGCGCATCGCCTCGACGATCTGCGGCGTGAGCAAGGCTGAACGGGTCGCTGAAACCCTGGCCTGGGCCAAATGGCCGATCCCCGAGGATGCCTGGAAAGAGCTGCTGGCGCTGCCCTTCAGCACCGACGATCCGGAAGCCACGCGGGACTATAAGCCGGGGTAAAAAGCATGCCGATTTCTGAAGCGCCAAAACAAACCTACCGCATGCCCGCCGAGTGGGAGCCGCACGAAGCCGTGTGGCTGCAATGGCCCGACAGCGGCATGCGCGGCACGCCCGCCTATGCGCGCCGGCTGCTGACCTCCTGGCTGGAGATGGCTGCGATCCTCGCCGATCACGTCACCGTGCGGATTGCGGCAACGGGCGAGGCCGCCGCCGCCGGCGTCGCGCGCGATTGCGCCCGCTTCGGCGTCAACATGAAGCGCCTTCAGGTTCTGGCAATCCCGGTTGATGATGTCTGGGCCCGCGACACAGGCCCGGTCTTTGTCAAGGGACCCGGCGGCAAGCTCGCCGTCACCGACTGGAACTTCAACGGCTGGGGCGATGGCGGGGCCATTGAAAAGGACCGCCAGGTGCCTGCGGCCATTGCAAAACTTTATGGGCTTGAGCGGCTTGCCGGAGGCATCACAACCGAAGGCGGCGCCCTCGAAGTGAATGGCACGGGAACCCTGCTGGCGACGCGCTCGTCCATTCTCAATCCAAACCGCAATCCCGGAACATCGCAAGGCGACGCCGAGGCAACGCTTGCGGAACTGCTCGGCATCACGAACTTCATCTGGCTGAGCGGCGCGCCGCCGGACACCTGCTACAGCCTCGGCGATGTCACGGATTTCCACATTGACCTGGTGGCCCGCTTCGCCGGCCGCAATGCCGTGCTTGCGAGCCATACGGATGATGCGGCTGACCCGCGCAAGCCCTACATCGACCGGCACATGGCGGAGCTGAAGGCCGCTGCCGATGAAACCGGAAAGCCGCTGGAGGTGATCGCGCTTCCCACGCCGCGCATGCTCAGCATCAGCACGGTGAATTTCAGCGGCGATCATCCCAGCGCGGGGCCAGGCTCCCACACCGATGCCTCCTATGCGAATTATCTGGTGACCAATGGCCTGGTGCTTGTGCCAGCCTACGGCCAGCCGGAAGACGCCCGCGCCAAGGCCATCATCGCCGAACATTTCCCGGGCCGCGAGGTCATAGGGATATCGGCGATCAGCCTGACCGAACAGGGCGGCGCTATCCACTGCGTAACCCAGCAGCAGCCGGCCGTGTGAGGCGGCTTCGGAATCGTGACGACGATCCGGAAGCCACCCACGATTGCAAGCCGGGTTGAGAAGAGGACGGCCGCCCGATTGGCTCAATATTTCAGAAGTGGCCGCATACAAACCCAGGACAGCGGGTTGTTCCAGTCATAGGCGCGGGCCTTCAGGCCGTAGAAATTATATTGCATGCCGCAGGCCCGCTCGACAGAAATTTCCCGGCGGTCGTTCTGGTTCCTCTGGCACGTCCAGTCTCCGGCGGTGCTGCCCACAAGAATGGATTTGAACTCATTTCCAAATGTCTTTTGGCAATAGGAGTTGAGGTTTACCCCGCCGACCGGGCGGTAGCCTCGCCAGTCGGTCACGGCAAATGCCTGGTTGGCGGCAAGCTGCAGGACAATAATTGCGGCGGACAGAATTTTTGCGTTGCGCATGAAAGTCTCCTCATCAGGTTTACGGTTTATGCGCCCACCTTGTCCCCGGCGGCATGAATGAAGGCGGTATGCGGTATTCACCCCACATTCACCATGATGGATAAGCTGCTCCGCCGTGGCCTTGGAGGGGGGAGCGACGGGAGTCGGCGAACGGGTCAAACAGCGGTATTATGGTGCAAATGCCACGAGCGGTTTTCTAAATCCGCTCCACCTCAAGGGTGGAGGTGAGGTATGAGGTTCGCGACCTATTTGAGCGGAGGCTTGGAACCGACAAGAATCTCAACGCAATCCCGAAAAGGTTGCACCCAGGCCCGCGCAGTTTGAAAAAATCCCTGTTTCGCCGCCTTGTTCCGGTCTAGGGTTTAGCGGTTCCTTGGGCGGGTTTTGCAATGACTGACGCAACGAACAACGCGCTGCTCGATCAAGCTGTTGGCCGCCGCCTGGCGATGGCAGCCGGTCAGATTGGCCACAGCCTCGACGCGGTTGCCCGCGGCAATCCTTTCGGCGCGGAAACCGATAAAACCCGCCTCCTGGCCCGCATCATCGCCAAGACCGGCCTGCCTCCCGGCGAGGCCGCAGACGTTGCCGGCTGGATCGGCAGCACCCCGCCGGCAAAGCGGGAGGTGGCCGCCAAGGGCGAACCCCGCATGGAAGCCATGGTCGGGCCGACGCTCGATTTTGTTGGCGTTTCCTTTCTCGAGCGCGGCCGCACGGCGGCCGATGCGGTTGTCCGCATCCGCTATCGCGATGGCCGGCCGCAAGGCACGGGCGCGATGATCGCGCCGGGCATCATCCTGACCAACAATCATGTCATCCCCACCCCCGGGGATGCGGCCGGTTTCATCGTCGAGTTCGATTATGAAAAAGACGCCAATGACCTAGACCGGCCGGTCACCAGCTTCGACCTCGATCCCGGCCGGTGCTTCCTGCATGATCCCGTTGAGCGGCTCGATTACACGGTCATTGCCCTTGGCAAGCGCCTGCAAGGCAGCCGCGACCTTCGCCAAACCGGATTTCTGCTGCTGTCCGATGCCGCAAACAAGCACATGCTGGGCGAGGTGGCCAACATCATTCAGCACCCCCGTGGCGATTTCAAGCAGATCGTGCTGCGCGAGAACCGGCTCGTGTCGCGGCTGGACTACGTGTTGCAGTATGTCGCCGACACCGAACCGGGGTCCTCCGGTTCTCCTGTCTTCAACAACGAATGGCAAGTCATTGCGCTCCATCACTGGGGCGGCCCGAGCCCCATGGCGATACCCGCGCTTGCACCGGGCGCCTCGTACGAGATCAATGAAGGGGTGCGGATCAGTTCAATCGTGAAAGACCTGCGCCTCAAGGCGCAGGGCAATCAGCGTGACGCTCCCCTGGTCCGCGGATTGCTGAAGGCATGGGACGAGGCGCCGGAGCAGGCGGGCGTCTGGATGCCGCAGGAAAGCCGTCAACCGCAAGTGACCAGCCCGACCCTTGTTCCCGTCAGCCAGGAGAAAGTGAGGCCCGCCATGACCAACAGATCGGATGAGGATTTCTCGGACCGCGCCGGCTACGAGCCCGGCTTCCTGTCGGATTTTGTCGTGCCGATGCCCAGGCTGGGCAACGGCATGATGCACAAGGCGGCCCGCAATCTTGACGCGCGGATTGGCGAAGACCCCCACGAACTCAAATATCATCACTTCTCGATTGTGATGAATGGCGAGCGGCGCCTGGCCTATTTCACCGCCTGCAACATCGACGGGCGCCTGACCCGGGCCATCAACCGGAAAGACAAGACGGTGATCGAGCGCCCGACCATTGCCGATCTCCAGATCGAAAGCATGGGCGCCGAAGCCAGTGATGACTTCGGTACCGACTGGCGGGTGAATCCCGACCAGCAGATGGGCCTTGAATTCTATCAGCAGCAGAAGGTGCCGGGCTACGCCGACCCCCAGTCGCGCGACCGCATCGCGCGCATGTTCCAGAAAGGCCACATCATCATGCGGAGCGACCCCGCCTGGGGCACCGTTGACATGGCGCTGGCGGCGGAACGCGACACCTTCTTCTACACCAACGCCGCGCCCCAGCTCGGCTTTTTCAACCAGGGCAGCCGCGACAACCACCCGGGCGAAAAGGGCAAGCTGCGCTGGCGCGCCGTGGAAACCTATGTGCTGCGCAACGCCGTGAAGGAAAAGGAGCGGGTCTGCGTTTTCGCCGGGCCGGTTTTCAAAAGCAATGATCCCGAATACCGCGGCAGCCAGGTTCCCATGCAGTTCTGGAAAATTGTCGTGTGGTCGGATGGCGGCCAGCCGCGCTCCGTCGCCCTGCTGGCAAACCAGCAGGAGGTGCTCGACACCCTCACCAATGGCGTGCCCGAGAATTTTCCGGTCACGCCGGAAGCTTTTGATGAACTGCCGGAGCTGCTGCGGGTGAAGGAATTCCGTTCAACCGTGGCCCGGATCGAGGCGTTGACGGGTCTTGATTTTTCCGGCGCCGTGCGCAATTCCGATATCGGCAGGGGAATGGAGGATGGTGACATCCTGGCGGGCGAACTGGCCGGCCGGGCCCCGGCAAGAAACCGCGCCGGCGGTCCGGCAAAGAAGGCGGCAAGGAAGGCAAGCAAAAAGCCCGCCGCAAAGAAGTAATTCCGGGAGTAGCGAAATCAAAACATGTTTCCCGGCCCGAACGGCCATTGATCCTCAGGGCGCACTGCGGGCTTGTAAGCCAGGGTGAACACCAGGGATGCGGACGGACGTTCAGTTTGAATTTCTGCAATTCGCAATATGCGGTCTTTTCCCGCGATATCAGCGAGGTTTAACGCTCTCGCCCGTATTTGTCGGCGCATTAAAACTAATCCCTCTCGACCAGAAGTCACGCATGCAATAACCTGCTCATATGTCGGGTTCAGGGCTATTTGGCAGGCCAATCGCCGTGATTGAAATCGCATGTCGGCTTAGAGAAGCTCAAAAATGACTAGCGCACGTCTTGAACACCTCGTTGAGCTGGAGCGCCGCCTTCTTTGGCTCGCCACCTGGACCATACATAATGCCAATCACGTCCGTGAAGCCGGCGAAGTGAAGGTGGGTGGTCACCAAGCATCATCCGCGTCATTGGCCACCATCATGACCGCTCTCTATTTTGGTATACTTCGTCCGGAAGATCGCGTGGCCGTGAAGCCCCATGCCTCCCCTGTCTTCCATGCCATCCAGTACCTTGCTGGCAACCTGCCGCGCGAGAAGCTCGAGAACTTCCGCGGGTTCAAGGGGGCGCAAAGTTATCCTTCGCGCACGAAGGATGCTGATGATGTCGATTTTTCAACAGGCTCAGTCGGCCTGGGGGTGGCGCAAACACTATTTTCCAGTCTTGCCCAGGATTATGTCAAGGCGCATGGCTGGATGAAGGACCGTCCCGAGGGCCGCATGGTCTCGCTCGTCGGCGATGCCGAAATGGATGAAGGCAACATTTACGAGGCCCTCATTGAAGGCTGGAAGCACGGCCTGCGCAACACCTGGTGGATCGTCGATTACAACCGTCAGTCTCTGGATGCAGTCATCCGGGAAGGCCTGTGGGAAAAATTCGAGGCCATTTTCCGTAATTTTGGCTGGGACGTTGTCATTGTGAAGCATGGGACTGTCCAGATGCAGGCATTTGCCGAGCCTGGGGGAGAAAACTTGCGCGCTTGGATTGATCGCTGCCCAAACCAGCTGTATTCGGCTCTCACTTTCCAGGGGGGAGCTGCCTGGCGCAAGCGCCTTACTGACGAGTTGGGGGATCAAGGCCCGGCAAGCCATCTCATTGAAAAAAGGTCGGACGATGAGCTGGCCCATCTCATGGGCAATCTTGGTGGTCATGACATGCGGTCGCTGCTGGCGGCGTTTGAGACGGCTGGAAAGCATGACCGGCCCACCCTTTTCATTTGCTACACAATTAAGGGGTTTGGCCTTCCCCTTGCCGGGCACAAGGACAACCACGCCGGCCTTATGACGGCTGCTCAGCTTGCGGTTTTCCGTTCCGCGCTCAATGTGCGCGAAGGCTACGAATGGGAAAAGTGGGAGGGGGTCAAATTGCCTGCCGCTGAGCTGCAGTCTGTTGTCGATAACGCGCCATTCTTTGCCAGCGGCCGCCGCCGCCACGTTGCAGCGCCCGTACCGCTGCCGGAAAGGTTCGAGTACCCCCCACATGGCGGCAAGCCGGTTTCCACACAGATGGGTTTTGGCCAGATTCTCAATGAAATTGGACGCGGTGACACAGCGCTTGCAAATCGTATCGTCACCACCTCTCCGGATGTGACCGTATCGACCAATTTGGCCCCCTGGGTGAACCGGCGCGGGCTGTTCGCGCGCGAGAGCCTGGTTGATACATTCAAGTCCGAACGCATCCCTTCAACATATAATTGGGAGTTCTCGCCCCAGGGCCAGCATTTTGAACTTGGCATCGCGGAATCGAATTTGTTCCTTGCGCTTTCAGCCTTCGGGTTGTCCCACAGTATCAACGGCGAACGCGTCATCCCTATCGGCACGGTCTATGACCCGTTTATATACCGCGCCGCTGATCAATTGAACTATGCCTGCTACCAGGATGCGCGATTCATGCTGGTTGCAACTCCATCGGGCGTAACCCTCGCCCCTGAAGGTGGGGCACATCAATCGATCGGTACGCCTCTGCTAGGTTTGGCGCAGGACGGCCTTTGTGCCTTCGAGCCCTCATTCCTGGACGAACTTGCTGTTATCATGCGTTTTGGTTTCGACTACATGCAACGCGACGGCGATTCCGAGCCTGACGAACGAAGCTGGCTGCGGGACCAAACAGGCGGATCTGTCTATTTGCGGCTTTCGACCCGGCCACTGGAGCAACCGGCCCGGATCATGACGCCGCAACTTTCCCAGGACATAGTTGATGGGGGGTATTGGA
>JBAVOA010000481.1:0-2377 GCA_049691635.1 Aestuariivirga sp.
TGGCATCCTTGTTCACAAAGGTTTCTTCAATCGCCGCCTCATCGGGCGAGAAGCGCTTCAGAATATCCACCAACTGGCTGTGAATTTGCAGCAGGCGCGTGGCGAGCGGCGCATCCGCCTCGGAATGAACGCTGCCGTCGGCCACATAGGACAGCCGCGTCCCCTCGGCCTCGATGACACCCCAGCCCGTATTGCGCAGGCCCGGATCAATGCCGATGATGCGGACCTTAGGCATCCAGCTTGGCCATCACCTCGTCGGAAATGTCCGCATTGCTGAAGACATTCTGCACGTCGTCATCATCATCCAAGGCATCAACAAGCTTGAGCAGCGTTTCGGCCTTTTCCTGGTCAAGCGGCGTCATGGTTTGCGGCTTCCAGACAATTTTCACGCTCTCAGCATCGCCCAGCTTTTTCGCGAGGCTCGCAGAAACCTCGCCAATATTTTCAAAGGAACAGGTAATGACATGGCCGCTTTCATCGCTCACCGCGTCGTCGGCCCCCGCATCAATGGCAGCTTCCAGCAGCACATCAGCACTGCCCTTGACCAGGGGATAGGAAATCTCGCCAACCCGCGAGAACATGAAACTCACCGAGCCGGTCTCTCCCATGTTGCCGCCATACTTCGTAAACAGGGCCCGCACATTGCTGGCCGTGCGGTTGCGGTTGTTGGTGAGCGCTTCAACGACAATGGCAACCCCTCCCGGCCCATAGCCCTCATAGCGCATGGAATCATAATTCTCGCCATCCGCGCCTGCAGCCTTCTTGATGGCCCGTTCAATCGTGTCCCACGGCATGTTCCCGGCCCGCGCGTTTTGCACCGCAAGCCGCAGCCTGGAATTGGCATCCGGGTCGGGAAGGCCGGCCTTCGCCGCAACGGTGATTTCACGGCCCAACTTGGCAAAGGCATTGGAGCGGAGTTTGTCCTGCCTGCCCTTGCGGTGCATGATGTTCTTGTATTGTGAATGACCCGCCATGAAACCCTCAAGAAACTGCAATCCGTGAGCGGTATAGCCTTGTAGACCATGAAGATTCAAGCAGTCTCCCGCGCCGTTTACCAGTCGTTAAGAGCAATCGGTCAACTTGGGCAAATCAGTTGGTGGAGTGTGAGTCATGACAATCAAGTCGCGTATGATCGAAGAATTCTCGTTTTCGAATGAAGATAACCTTGCTGGCACCTGTTCCAGCGCCCTTCGAAAGGTTCGCAGCTTGGCAGATTCAGCGCCTATTGGCCGCCTTTTCGCGTCCATCGCAACCCTCTCTGACATGTCAAACCAGATCGGCCAGTCCCTCGCCATGGATGATCTCGCCGGTGCCGCAAAGCTCATGAAGGCTTACGCGACGCCCGCCAGCATGGCTGAAACGGCAACCCCGCTTCCCATGCATTTCAAGCGTCGCGCCTAATTCTTAATTCCGCGAAGCCGCTCGCCCCGGCGGCGCAGCAGTTCGACCGTCACCAGCAACACGGTTGAAAACACGATCAGCACACTTGCTGCCGCCGTGATCGTGGGGCTGATCTGCTCGCGGATGCCGGCAAACATCTGGCGCGGCAGCGTACGCTGTTCCGGTCCGCCGATAAACAGGATCACGATCACTTCATCGAAGGACGTGACGAAGGCAAAGAGCGCTCCCGAGATGACGCCCGGAAGAATGAGCGGCATTACGATCTTGAAAAACACCGTGTGCGGCGCGCCCCCCAAAGACGCTCCTGCCCGCATCAGGGTGCGATCAAAACTCATCAGCGTTGCCGTCACGGTGATCACCACAAAGGGCGTGGCCAGCGCCGTGTGTGCCAGAATGATGCCTACAAGTGTGCCGTTGAGGTTTGTATAGGCATAGAAGAAAAACAGCCCGATTGCCGAAATGATGACCGGAACAATCATCGGCGAAATCAGCACCGCCATGATTGCGGCGCGGCCCGGAATGTTGGAGCGTGAAAGGCCAAGGGCCGCCAGCGTTCCAAGGCAGGTTGCGAGAACAGTTGTCGCAAAAGCTACGAAGAGCGAAAGCTTCAACGCGCCAGTCCACCTTGGATCTGTAAAAAAACCATCGACGCCCCCCGTGTACCACCGCAAGGAAAGCCCCGGCATCGGATAGCTGAAAAATGATTCCGAATTGAATGACAGCGGCATGATGGCCAGGATCGGCGCGATCAGGAACAGCAGCACCAGGCCAACGAAAGTCCGCAGGCCGTAATAGGAAACCTTTTCGGAAGTCGTCATGTAGGGAGGCAATGCCATCGCGTTCTAGCCCAGCTTCATTTTGTCGATGCCGATAATTCGGTTGTAAACATAGTAGAGAATGAGCGTGGCGGTCAGCAGCACAAAGCCAAGTGCCGAAGACTTGCCCCAATTGCCTTCGCTGTTCATGGACGTATCAA
>JBAVOA010000482.1:0-7862 GCA_049691635.1 Aestuariivirga sp.
GGTCATCAGGGTGAAACCCAGATCGCGGGACTTTTTTTCGAGGGCCTGCATCAGCAATCTGCCGATGCCCTAGCGGCGATAGTCCCGGTGCACCAGGAGCTTGGCAACCTCGCAGCGGTGGGGCTGATTGGGCGCCCAGACCTTCTGCAGCAAAACGGTGCCGGTGATCACGCCGTCTTCCTCGGCCACAAACTGCGTGGTGCCGCCATCCTTCACACTCTCGGCGGTCTTGCGCCAAAAGCCTTCGGCCACATCTTTTTCGAGAGGCCAGAGAAATGTCACGCCTGCACCTGAATCCACCGCGTCGATCAGAATCTCGGCCAGCCTTGGCAGGCGGGATTCACACTCGGAAACCGTCAGTTCACGGATGATCATGCCGTGAGCGTCTCCGTCGAGATGGGCCGCGAGTCAGCACCGATCCTGTAACAGACCGGAACACCGGTCTCCAATTCACGCTTGAGGATCTGCTCCGGTGTCAGGCCTTCAATTGCCATGATGAGGGCGCGCAGGGAATTGCCATGGGCCGCCACCAGCACGCGCTTTCCCGACAGCACGAGGGGCTGGATATGGATCATGTAATAGGGCAGCGCGCGGGCCAGCGTATCTTTCAGGGATTCGCCTCCGGGCGGCGGCACATCATAGGACCTCCGCCAGATCAGCACTTGCTCTTCGCCCCATTTCTTGCGGGCGTCATCCTTGTTGAGGCCAGTGAGTTCGCCGTAGTCGCGCTCATTGAGGGCCTGGTCGCGGGTTTCGGGCAAGCCCGTCTGGCCCAATTCTTCGAGCATGATTTTCAACGTGTGCTGGGCCCGCGTGAGGGCGCTGGTAAAGGTCACGTCGAAGACATAGCCTTTGGCTTTCAACCTCTTTCCTGCGGCATGGGCCTCTTTCACGCCCTGTTCGGAAAGATCGGGGTCCTTCCAACCGGTAAACCAGTTCTTCAAATTCCATTCGCTCTGGCCGTGGCGCACAAGCACAAGAGTTCCGCTCATCATTCCAATCCTAGGACATCTGTCATTGTGTAGAAGCCGGGCTTCTGGTCCTTCGCCCACAGGGCCGCCTTCACCGCGCCATGGGCAAAGATATCGCGGCTTTCGGCCTTGTGGGAGAGTTCGATTCGTTCAGCGCTGCCAGCAAAAATCACCGTATGATCGCCTACCACGGACCCGCCGCGCAACGTGGCAAAGCCGATATCACCCTTGGGCCTCGGCCCCGTGTGCCCATCGCGCGAACGCACCGAACGCTTGTTCAGGTCAATGCGGCGACCCTCGGCAGCGGCTTGCCCCAGCAACAGGGCGGTGCCCGATGGTGCATCGATCTTGTGGCGGTGGTGCATTTCAAGCACCTCAATATCGAAGTCTTCGCCGAGGGCCTGCGCCGCCTTGCGCACGAGGGAGGCAAGGATGTTCACGCCCAGACTCATGTTTCCGGACTTCACGATGCGCGCCGTCTTTCCGGCAGCGCGGATTTTTTCATCGCCCGCCGCGTCAATGCCGGTGGTGCCAATGACATGGACAATGCCGGCCCTGGCTGAAAATTCCACCAGGGAAAGGGTGGCCGCCGGTACGGTGAAATCGACAATGCCGTCAATGGTTTTGAAGAGCGCTGCCGGATCATCGGAAATCACGGCTCCGGTTGATCCCATGGCGCTGCCAACAAGGGCTGAGCCCCTGAGTTCAAGGCCGCCTGCCACGGTGCAGCCCGCGGTTTCCTGAATGATGCGGGTGAGCACCTGCCCCATCCGCCCGCCAGCCCCTGCTATTGCCAGTTTCATTGTCATGGGTGGGTCATAGCAATGGAATGTGCTGTTGGAAAGAGTTGGGCTTACTTAGCCTTAAACGCCTTCGACAATCACGATATCCGCCTCGCCTGCGCCTTTGCGCCTGGCTTTGGCGGCCTGGTATTCGGCGGAGTTGTAGCAGTCCAGGGCGGCTTGCAGCGATGGAAACTCGATCACCACGTTGCGGGGCCGGCCATTGCCTTCCATCTGCTCGGACGGGCCGCCACGGGCCAGGATTGTGGCACCATATTTCTTGAAGGCCAGGGGCGCGTCGCCGGCATAGTGCTTGTACTGGTCGGGATCGGTGACGGTGACATGGGCGATCCAATAGGCCTTGGCCATCTGCTAGTTCCCGAACCCATCCCAGAAGGCCTTGGCCTTGGCGAAGAAGCCTTCGGATTCCGGTGAATTGTTGCGGGCCTCGGCGTTGAACTCCTTGAGGAGCTCGCGCTGCTTGCGTGACAGGTTGACTGGGGTTTCAACCGTCACCTGGATATACATGTCGCCCGATTGCGATGAACGCAGCACCGGCATGCCCTTGGCCTTCAGGCGGAACTGCTTGCCGGTCTGGGCTCCCTCCTGAATCGTTACGCGGGCCTTCTTGCCATCGATGGTCGGCACTTCGATTTCGCCACCGAGGCTGGCCACCGCCATGGAGATCGGCACCTTGCAAAAAAGGTCGGCGCCATCGCGCTGGAAAAACTCATGGGCGCGCACGGTGAGGAAAATATAAAGATCACCCGTGGGGCCGCCGCGCAGGCCCGCTTCGCCCTCGTTAGCCAAGCGGATGCGGGTGCCATCCTCGACACCTGAGGGAATGTTGACCGAGAGATTGCGTTCCTTGGTGACCCGGCCCTGGCCGCCGCAAATTGCGCAAGGATCGGAGATCACCTGGCCGCGGCCCTGACAGGTGGGGCAGGCGCGCTCAACGGTGAAGAAACCGGATTGAGAGCGCACGGCGCCCGCACCCTTGCAGGTGGTGCAGGTCTTAGGCGCGGTCCCGGGCTTGGCGCCGGAGCCTTTGCAGGTTTCGCAGGACACTGACGTGGGCACGCGGATTTGCGCTGTCTTGCCAGAATAGGCTTCGGTCAGGGAAATTTCCATGTTGTAGCGGAGATCGGCGCCACGGGTCGCACCGCTGCCGCCACGAGTCCTCTGGCCGCCGCGCTGGCCGCCACCCCCCATGAAGTCGCCGAAAAGATCTTCAAAGATATCCGACATGGAGGAATTGAATTCGGGGCCGAAGCCCGCGCCGCCGGGACCGCGCCCGCCGCCCGCGCCATTCTCAAAAGCCTGATGGCCGAAGCGGTCATAGGCGGCCTTCTTTTGGGGGTCTTTCAGGATATCATAGGCTTCGCTGATTTCCTTGAATTTGGCTTCGGCGGCCTTGTCGCCTGGATTGGCATCGGGATGGAATTTCTTGGCCTGATTCCGGTAAGCGGCTTTCAGCGCCTTTTCATCGGCACCTTTTTGAAGCCCCAGAACTTCATAAAAATCACGTTTGGCCATCTATCTCTACGTCCTCAAAAGGAAGGGCCCCCCAATCCCGCTGAACCGGGGGGCTGATCTCTGTTAGGACGTTTTCTTGTCGTCGTCACCGACTTCCGTGAAGTCCGCATCAACGATGTCGTCTCCATCGTCTTTTTCCATGTTCGGCACTTCGCCATCGGCGGACGCGCCAGCATTTGACTGCTTGTAGAGCGCCTCGCCAAGTTTCATGGCAGCCTGGGCCAGGACATTGGTTTTTTCCTTGATGACTTCGGCGTCGTCGCCTTCAAGAACCGTCTTCAGATCAGCGACAGCGGCATCAACGGCAGCTTTGTCAGCCGCTGAAATCTTGTCACCGAGTTCAACCACTGATTTCTGCGTCGAGTGCATGAGGCTTTCGGCGTGGTTCTTGGCTTCCACCACATCCTTGCGCTTCTTGTCGTCGGCGGCGTTGGCTTCCGCTTCCTTTACCATCTTGTTGATCTCGGCATCGGAGAGGCCACCGGAGGCCTGGATGCGGATCTGCTGTTCCTTGTTGGTGGCCTTGTCCTTGGCGGAGACATTCACAATGCCGTTGGCATCAATGTCGAAGGTCACTTCAACCTGGGGAATGCCGCGTGGTGCGGGCGGCAGGCCCATGAGGTCGAACTGGCCCAGCATCTTGTTGTCGGCCGCCATTTCACGTTCGCCCTGAAAGACGCGGATGGTCACCGCCGTCTGATTGTCATCGGCGGTTGAGAACACCTGGCTTTTCTTGGTGGGGATGGTGGTGTTGCGGTCGATAAGACGGGTGAACACGCCACCCAGGGTTTCAATGCCCAGCGACAGCGGGGTTACGTCGAGGAGGAGAACATCCTTCACCTCGCCCTGCAGCACGCCCGCCTGGATGGCAGCACCGATCGCCACGACCTCATCGGGGTTCACGCCCTTGTGGGGCTCCTTGCCGAAGAACTGCTTTACGGTCTCTATCACCTTCGGCATGCGGGTCATGCCGCCGACAAGCACCACTTCCTTGATCTGGCCAGCGGTGACGCCAGCATCCTTCAAGGCCTGGCGGCAGGGCTCAACCGTCTTCTGGATCAAATCATCCACGAGGGCTTCGAGCTTGGAGCGCGTCAGCTTCAGGGTGAGATGCTTCGGACCGCTCGCATCCGCCGTGATGAAGGGCAGGTTGATTTCGGTCTGGGTTGCGGAAGACAGTTCGATCTTGGCCTTTTCGGCTGCTTCGCGCAGGCGCTGGAGGGCCAGCTTGTCCTTGCGCAGGTCAATGGACTGCTCTTTCTTGAATTCATCGGCGAGGTAATCGACAATGCGCATGTCGAAGTCTTCACCGCCGAGGAAGGTGTCGCCGTTGGTGGACTTCACTTCAAATACGCCGTCACCGATTTCGAGAACCGACACGTCGAAGGTGCCGCCGCCCAAATCGTAAACCGCAATGAGGCCTGCCTCCGCCTTGTCGAGGCCATAGGCGAGCGCTGCAGCGGTGGGCTCGTTGATGATGCGGAGGACTTCAAGCCCTGCGATCTTGCCTGCATCCTTGGTGGCCTGGCGCTGGCTGTCGTTGAAATAAGCCGGCACAGTGATCACCGCCTGGGTCACGGGTTCGCCCAAATAGCGTTCCGCGGTTTCCTTCATCTTGGTGAGCGTAAAGGCTGAAATCTGGGACGGCGCGTATTTTGTTCCGCGCGATTCCACCCAGGCATCGCCATTGTCGGCCTTGACGATGTTGTAAGGCACAAGCTTCTTGTCCTTGGCCACCATGGGATCTTCCATGCGGCGGCCAATGAGGCGCTTGATTGCAAAGAATGTGTTTTCCGGATTGGTCACGCCCTGGCGCTTGGCGGGCTGGCCCACAAGGGTTTCGCCTTCCGCATTGAAGGCAACAATAGACGGGGTGGTGCGGGCACCCTCCGCATTTTCAATCACTTTCGGAGTCTTGCCTTCCATGACGGCCACGCAAGAATTCGTCGTTCCAAGATCAATACCAATAACTTTAGCCATGTTTTTCTCCTCTAGGCCGGCAGCGTGCGGAAAGCCCCATCAGGCGCTTTCAATCCTGCTGCCTCCTCTATCACCCGCATATGGTTTGTCTTTCCCTGATTCCAAGGGAAAAATCGCTGGGGCGGTATATAGTGGGATGTTTCTTTGGCAGCAAGCGAATAGGCGCGTAAAATTACCCATGCGATACCTTCCGGAATTCCTCGACCGCGGCGCCCAGGAGCAGATTCTGGAAGATCTGCGCGAGGCCGTCAGACAGGCCCCGCTTTTTACCCCCGTGATGCCCAGGACGGCCAAGCCATTTTCGGTGCGGATGACCAATCTGGGGCCGTTGGGCTGGGTTTCGAACAAGGCTGGCTACCGCTATCAGGCGGCCCATCCGGATACGGGCACCCCTTGGCCCAACCTGCCACCGCGTATCATGGCCATTTGGAGCGAAGTTTCCAACTACCCCCATCCCCCGGAGGCTTGCCTTGTGAATTTTTATGGGGAGGGTGCCAAGATGGGGCTGCACCAGGACCGGGACGAAGAAGATTTTGCGGCCCCCGTCGTTTCCATCTCGCTCGGCGACACGGCCCTGTTCCGCATCGGGGGCACCATGCGAGGCGGCAAGACCCAATCCCTGAAACTGGCCTCGGGCGACGTGCTGGTTCTGGAGGGCCCCACACGCCTTGCCTTCCACGGCATTGACCGGGTTATCGGCGGCAGCTCGACCTTGCTCAAGGACGGCGGCCGCATCAATCTCACCCTGCGGCGGGTGACGAAGCCATCGTAAATCTTCAGCCCTTCCAGCCGTTCAGCTTGGCGTTGTTCTTGCAACCCGACGGTGATGCAAAGCCTTCCGTGGACTTGCCAACCTGCCTGCCATTGGCTTTGGAAATGGCGCGCCAACGGCTTTCGCCGCGCTTGTCCTTGTAGAACTCCCATTTGTCGCCGGATGTATCGCGGTTGGCGTTAGCCTCGCAATCTTTCTTTGCCTTGTAGCTTTCGGAGGATGCGCCGATGATTTCGCCATTTGTCGAGGTGCGGCGCCAGCGGAATCCGGCCCGCTTGTCCGTGTAGATTTCAAGTTTGTTGTCGGCCATTTTATATGCTCCCTAAAGGAAGCGCTCATGTCTGCTCCAGAAAACAGACTGTTTCAAGTGACGCATGCTTATCTAGGGGCGGGGTGCAAGAATCCTGTTGAAATTCCAGGGCTCAACCCTCTGCCTTTGAAACCCCCACCAGGGAAGGCCTGAGGCAACGCTCGCCCACGGCATAGCCCGATTGCAGTTCCTGCATCACGGTGCCGGGCGGCTTTTCGCTGGTGGGCACCTCGAACATGGCCTGGTGGAAATTGGGGTCAAATTTGGCGCCAACGGCTTCAATGCGGCGGATGCCGTGGCGCTGGAAGACATTCAGCAATTCGCGCTCGGTCACTTCCACGCCGGATATCAGGTTCTTTCCGGCTTCACCAGCGTGGTCACGCTCTTCTTCCGGCAGGGCCTGCAGGGCGCGGCCCAGATTGTCGGCCACGCTCAGGAGGTCGCGGGCGAAATTCGTGGCGGCATAAAGCGTGGCTTCGGCCTTTTCGCGCTCGGTGCGCTTCCTTAAATTTTCCATCTCGGCGGCAAGGCGCAACAGGCGGTCCTTGAGGGCGGCAGCTTCTTCCTTCAGGACGATGATTTCCTCATCGCGTTCGTCAAGGGGAGCCGCCTCAATGGGCGATTCCATTTCGACGCCATCCAAACTCGGTTCTGACAGTGGTGTTTCGTCGTTCATTGCACACTCAATTGATGTCCGGAATTACTGGCATATCGGCTTGATCGGATAAAAAATCAAGTGAGGAGACGGCTCACCACCTTTGCGGTGTAGTCCACCATGGGAATAATGCGGGCATAATTCATGCGGGTTGGCCCGATAATGCCCAATACACCCACTATTTTTTCTTCACTGTTCTTGTAGGGGGCCACGATCAGGGAGGAGCCGGACATGGAAAACAGCTTGTTTTCCGAGCCAATGAAGATGCGCACCCCTTCGCCGCCCTCGGCCAGGCCCAGGAGCTGGACCAATTCCTTTTTGTTTTCAATATCTTCAAAGAGCTTCCTGATCTTCTCAAGCTCCTCGACTGCCCTGGTATTTTCCAACAGGTTGGCCTGGCCCTTCACAATCAGGGTCTTTGAATCCGCATCGCTGGCGCCGGACCAGACGGCAATCCCGGTTTCCACGATCTTGGCCGAGACATCGTCGAGTTCGCGGCGCAGTGTATCCATTTCCAGCTTCATGAAGAGCTGGACCTCGGCAATGGTCTTGCCCTGGAAACGGGTGGACAGGTAGTTGGAAGCCCGGGTGAACGTGGCTGGCGGCAGGCCGGGAGGCACGTCGATAATGCGGTTTTCAACGCCCCCATCTTCGCCCACCAGAATGACCAGGGCCCGGCCCGGGGCCAGGTTGACGAATTCAATGTGCTTCAGCCTGGCATTCATCTTGGGAGTCACCACCACCCCGGCATAGTGCGACAAGCCCGACAGAAGCGTTGAGGCCTCGCCGAGGACATCTTCGATGCGGCGCGGGCGGTTGGAGGCGGCAATTTCCACATCGATCCGGGCCCGCTCGC
>JBAVOA010000483.1:0-1932 GCA_049691635.1 Aestuariivirga sp.
GACGAGGAGGCCACGACGATTGCCGGCCTCGTGATCCATGAAGCCCGGATGATTCCCGAAGTCGGGCAGGTCTTCAATTTTCACGGCTTCCGCCTGGAAGTTCTCAAGAAACGCAAGCACCAGGTCACCTCGGTGAAACTCACCCCGGAAAATCTTGGCTAGCATGATTGCCCGCGAGGCCGATCTTGTTATTGTTGGCGCCAGTTTCGCTGGTCTCATCTGCGCGCGCTCGGCGGCCCTTCGCGGCCTCAAAGTCATTATCATTGAATCCAAGTCCGATCCCGGTGCCCGAATTCACACAACCGGTATATTGGTGAAAGAAGCCGCCGAAGAGGTCGATACGCCTGCAAGATTCTCGCGCGTCGTTCGCGGCGTGAGGCTCTATTCTCCCTCGCTCAAATCAATCGATTTGCGCGCACCCGGTTATTACTTTCTTACAACAGACACAGCCGGTCTTGTGCGTTGGTTGGCTGAAGAAGCTTGCCACGCGGGCGCTGAAATCATTTGTGGCAGAAAGGTTGAGGTAGCCCTGCGCGAAGCTGAGAAAATCGTCTTGCCTCAATTCGACATCAAAACGCGCTATCTCGTGGGTGCCGATGGTGCTCGCTCAACGGTGGCCAAGCTTTTTGATCTCGGGCGCAATAAAAAATTTCTAACTGGTCTCGAAATTGAATATCAGGACTTGCCGAAGGCCGATCCCGATTTGTTGCATTGTTTTCTGGATACAAGACTGGCCCGCGGCTATCTCGCGTGGGTGGCGCCTGCCCCTGGTTTCTTTCAAGTTGGCCTAGCAACCAATGCGGATGCGAAGCCCGATCTCAAGACTTTTCTCAATCATACTGAAGCGATATTCGGGTACTCTTCTGCAACAATCAAAGAGCGGCGTAGCGGCCTTATTCCCTGCGGCGGGCCAGTGAAACCGTTTGCAGCATCCAATGTTATGCTCATTGGTGATGCAGCGGGCCATGTATCCCCTTTAACGGGCGGCGGCATCAGGCTGGCATTTCGCTATGGCCGCCGGGCGGGCCAACTCATCGCCGATCATCTCTTGCATCATGGGCCTCCACCAGAAAAGGCTTTGACCACAGAACTTCCTTCCTTTGCGAAGAAACGCGCCCTTCGCAAAGCCATGAATCTAGGCCCACCAAACTGGCTCTATGACATGATGATTGGAACCCCCGCAATGAACTGGCTTGCCCGCCGGGTCTATTTCCATAAGCGCGCCGGGACCGGTGACAGTTTGGAAGCCTTTGAGGAGCGCCTGAAAAATACCCGAAACTAGATTTTTGGTGCCGATGCCTCAATTGTCAGGGCATGCACCCGCGCTTTCAGTTCCTCAGCCAGGGTGGCATTTATCATCCGGTGCTGCTCCAGCCGCGACTTGCCCCGGAAGGCGGCCGCGACAATCTTGACGCGGAAATGGCTTTCCCCATCGGGCCGCGCCCCCGCATGGCCCGCGTGATGGGCGGATTCATCGATAATCTGCAGAAAATCGGGGGCAAATTCCGCAATCAGCTTGGCCTCCAGGGTTTTTCCTACCAGTCCTAAAATCATTTTGCGTCCAGTGCGGTTCAGGGTTGCGACTTTTGCTTCATATCCCCATAATCACGCCCCATGAAACTTGATTCAAAATATTTCGACAAAATCCGTATCAAAACCGGCCCGAACAAGAAGGAGCCGCCCGCGCCCATCATGTGCGAATGGCCGGGTTGCGAGAAGCCTTCGCGCCACAAGGCCCCAAAGGGCCGTGGCGCCGAAGGTCAGTTCCATAATTATTGCACCCAGCACGTGCAGGAATACAACAAGACCTATAACTACTTCGAGGGCATGAAGGACGACGCCGTGGCAGGTTTCCAGAAGGATGCCCAGACCGGCCATAGGCCCACCTGGAAGCTCGGCCAGAACTCCTATGCCAACATCAATGGCATGCGC
>JBAVOA010000484.1:0-7055 GCA_049691635.1 Aestuariivirga sp.
CCCGGCATCAGCGAGATGCGGTAGCCCACCTCGAGCAGGCGCGCCATGTTTTCCGCCCGCTCCACATAACGGGACATCCAGAAGAGCGATGAGGCGGTGCGTCCCAGCATCCCTTAATCCTCCAGAACCCAGGTGTCCTTGGTGCCGCCGCCCTGGCTGGAGTTGACCACCAGGGAGCCTTCCTTGAGGGCCACGCGTGTGAGACCTCCTGGCGTAATGCGGATCTGGTCACCCGACAGCACGAAGGGCCGGAGGTCCACATGGCGCGGTGCCACGCCCGATGCCGTGAAGGTAGGAACGGCGGAGAGCGCAAGCGTTGGCTGGGCAATATAGTTTGTGGGCCGTGCCTTGATCTTCTCGCGAAACAATTCAATTTCTGCCTTGGACGAAGTGGGGCCAACCAGCATGCCGTAGCCCCCCGAGCCGTGAACCTCTTTCACCACCAGTTCCGCAAGATGTTCAAGCACATAGATAAGGTCGCTCGCATCGGAGCAGCGCCAGGTCGGCACGTTGTTAAGCAGCGGCTTCTCGCCCGTATAGAACCGGATGATCTCCGGCATGAAGGTGTAGATCGACTTGTCATCGGCAACCCCGGTGCCCGGCGCATTCACCAGCGTCACCCGCCCCGCCCGGTACACGTCAAAAATTCCGGGAACCCCGAGGTTCGAGTCGGGCCGGAAGGCGAGGGGGTCCAGATAGGCATCATCGATGCGCCGGTAGACCACATCCACCTTTCGCGGCTTCTGCGTCGTGCGCATATAGAGCCAGCCATCGGACACGAACAGATCATCGCCCTCGCAAAGCTCAACGCCCATTTCATCAGCCAGAAAGGCATGTTCAAAAAACGCCGAATTGTGAATTCCGGGCGTGAGCAGAACCACCGTAGGCTCATGGTTCGTGGTGGAAGGGGCAACGCTGTCCAGCGTCTTGCGCAGCATGGCCGGATAGTTTTCCACTGGCGCCACCCGTTGCTGGGAGAAAAGCTCGGGGAAAAGATACATCATCGCTTCCCGGTCCTCGAGCATGTAGGAAACACCCGAAGGCGTCCGGCAGTTATCCTCAAGGACATAGAACTCGTTTTCGGCCACCCGCACGATGTCGATACCCATGATATGGGCGTAGAGCCCGCGCGCCGGATTGACTCCCACCATTTCCGGAACAAAAGCCTCGTTTTGGATGATCACGTCGTGGGGAATGCGCCCCGAGCGGAGAATTTCCTGGCGGTGGTAAAGATCATGCAAGAAGGCGTTCATGGCGCGCACCCGTTGCTCAATCCCCGCCGACAGCCGCCGCCATTCCGAAGCGGCAAAAATGCGCGGCACGATGTCAAAGGGGATCAGCCGTTCCGAGGCCTTGTCATCCCCATAGACAGCGAAAGTAATGCCCTGCCTGCGGAATCTGGCCTCGGATTCCCGCAAGGCCCGCTCGATGTCGTCGCGGCCCAGGTTTTTGAGCCATTTTTCCACCCGGGCGTAGGGCGAGCGTACGCTGCCATTTGGCGCAAACATCTCGTTGAAGCTCATCGCCCTGCCGGTTCCCCCTGCTGTTGCAACGCAATATGAACGCAATAGTCGGGCCTCTGCAAGCAAATCATCAGAGGAGCGGGACTCAAGTTGCTAAAATTCGCCAATAAAGCTATGATCCAGCCATGTGCTGCCATATGACATCCGCGGGCAAAGTCCTTCCCATCTGGACCAGGAACCGGCATGACGAAGTCATGGTGAATTGCGCCCGCATCGGGTTCAAGCCCTAGCACGCCTCCAACTTTTGAATTTTACCCTTGCCTATTCAATTTTGGAGAGTTCCCATGTCCGCCCTCAAGAAGAACATCAACATTGCCGAAGTTGTCCAGCACGATATCGACCATCATTTTCACCCCTTTACCGACCACAAGGCCTTCCATGCGGCGGGTGGCCCGCGCGTCATCACCCAGGCCGATGGCGTTTACATCTGGGATGGCAAGGGCAACAAGATAATCGACGGCATGTCCGGCCTGTGGTGCGTGAACGTGGGCTATGGCCGCAAGGAGCTGGCCGAAGTCGCCTACCAGCAAATGCTGGATCTGCCCTACTACAACACTTTTTTCAAAACCACGACGGTCCCGGCCACCGAACTGGCAACCAAGATTTCATCGCTCCTGCCCAAGCGCTTCCAGAAGATTTTCTTCACCGGCTCGGGCTCCGAATCCAATGACACCATGGTGCGTTTCGTGCGCCACTATTGGAAGCTGAAGGGCAAAGCCTACCGCCAGCATTTCATTGGCCGGGTGAGGGGTTACCACGGCTCCACCATGGTTGCCGCCAATCTGGGCGGCATGTCCGGCATGCACGAGCAGGGTGGAACCCCGCTCCCCGGCTTCCACCACATTCAGCAGCCCTATTGGTATGATTTCGGTGGCGACAAGTCGCCGGAGGATTTTGGCATGGATGCCGCCGCCGCGCTGGAAAAGAAGATCCTCGAAGTCGGGCCTGAAAACGTGGCGGCCTTTGTCGGCGAACCTATCCAGGGGGCAGCTGGCGTGCTCATTCCCCCTTCAACCTATTGGCCGGAAATTCAGCGCATTTGCCGCAAATACGGTGTACTCATCGTCTCCGACGAAGTGATCTGCGGTTTTGGCCGTACCGGCAAGATGTGGGGCTTCCAGTCCTTTGGCTATGAACCGGATATCGTGTGCATGGCCAAGGGCCTGTCCTCGGGCTATTTACCAATTGGTGCCGTTGCCATTTCCAGCACCCTGACCGATGACTTCTTTGAACTTGGTGAGGATTTTAACCATGGCATGACCTATGCGGGGCACCCCGTGGCGGCAGCTGTGGCCTTGAAAAACATCGAAATTATTGAAAATGAGAAGCTGGTGGAGCGGGTGGCCGAGCTCGGCCCCTATTTTGCCAAGGCCCTGGCCAGCCTTAGGGACCATCCCATCGTGGGGGAAACCCGTTCCCTGGGCCTGATTGGCGCCATCGAACTGTCGAGCAACAAGGCAAAGCGAGCCCGATTTAAGGATTCCGGCCGGGTTGGGACAATCTGCCGGGACCACTGTTTCAAAAATAATCTGGTCATGCGGGCCTGTTGGGATACCATGGTCCTGGCTCCTCCCTTTACCGTGACAAAGAAGGAAATAGATGAAATTGTCCGGCTGGCACGGCTTGCACTTGATGCGACCCATGCCGATGTTAAGGCTGAGATGTAGTTTAACTTGAATTTAGTTGAGTTAATTGATCAACTACACCCGGGATGTCATCAAATCATAAAGGACGTGTCATGTCTTATTTTCAGCCCAAATTCAAAGCTTCACGCCGCTCGCTGCTGAAGGGCACCGGGGCCATGATTGCCGGCTTGACCTTCATGCCGCGCTTCTCGCTGGCCGAAGAGGAGAAGAAGCTCAATCTCTATAACTACGATACCTATATCGGTGAAACGACGCTGGCCGATTTTAACACTGCCACCGGAATTGAGCCAAAGATGGATCTCTTTGCCGACATGGATGAAATGTTTTCAAAAATGAAGGCTGGCAATCCCGGCTATGACGCAATGGTGGTCGCCAACGACTACCTGGAGCG
This sequence comes from Aestuariivirga sp., assembly GCA_049691635.1. GTDB lineage: Bacteria > Pseudomonadota > Alphaproteobacteria > Rhizobiales > Aestuariivirgaceae > Aestuariivirga. The sequence goes on from JBAVOA010000484.1 coordinate 3,561, forward strand.
CATGATCAAGGCCGGCATGGTCGCGCCAATCGATCATTCCAAGATCCCGAACATGGCCAATATCGATCCGGCCTTCCTCAATCGCACATTTGACCCCGGCCGGAAATATTCAATTCCCTACATGTGGGGAACGATTGGCGTCGGTTTCCGCAAGTCCGCCATCGAAGGCGGCATGATCGACAGCTGGAAGCCACTATTTGACTCTGATCAGTATGCCGGAAAGATTTCAGTTCTCGGAGACGCGCAGAATGTTTTGGGCTGCGCCCTCAAGTATCTTGGCTTCTCGTTCAACTCCACCAATCCCGATGAATTGAACAAGGTGCAGGAACTGCTGATCGCCCAGAAGAAGAACATCAAGGTCTTCGCCGATGATAACGGCCAGGACTTGCTGGCTTCCGGCGAGGTCGTCGCCTGCCAGGAATGGAATGGCGACATCGCGCAGGTCATGGCCGAAGACAAGGATCTTGACTATGCCGTGCCGAAAGAAGGCACCAATATCTGGGAAGACACCTGGGCTTTGCCGGTCGGCGCCCCGCATCCGGAAAATGCCCACGCCTTCATGAATTTTGTGCTTGATGCGGAGAATGGCAAGAACATTGCCACGACCGTTCAATACGCAACCCCGAATGCCGCGGCCAAGAAACTGATGCCGCCCGAATACACGGAAAGTTCGGCCATCTATCCGCCAGCCGATGTGCTCGAAAAATGCGAGTCCACCATCTATCTCGGCGAAGAGGCAGCCAAGGTGCGCGACGAAATCTGGACTCGCATTCAGGCAGCTTGATTTCACGACGGTTTAAGACAGCGGGTATGGCAGCTTGCCGTCCCCGTTCTTATTGGCTAGCATCCATTAACCGTTGGGCAGTCGGGGAGCTGGCGCATTTTGGATAATTGGAAAGACAACAAAAATGTCTTTTGGACCCTGGCCGGGCCGGGAACCTTTTGGCTTCTGGTCTTTTTCGTTGTGCCGCTGGGTTTTCTCTTCGTCATGTCCTTCAGCGACAAGGCCATCATCAACGGTGAGATATCAATCACCGAGTATGACTATCTCTCGGGCGTAACCAACTATATCCGCAGCCTCGATCCACTCTACCTCACTATCATGTGGAAATCCATCTGGATCAGTGCATTGGCCACTGTGCTGTGCCTGCTTACCGCCTATCCCATTGCCTTCGGCATATGCTTTGCGCCGGAACGCTGGAAGCCCATACTTCTCCTGCTCGTCGTCCTTCCGTTCTGGATCAATCTCCTGATCAGGACCTATGCCTTGATCGCGGTGTTCCGCACTCAGGGTTATGTGAATTTGGCATTGGGTACCGTGGGGCTCGGTCCCTATGAAATGCTCTACAACAATTTCGCCGTCGTCTTTGGTCTCGTCTATGTCTACATGCCCTTCATGGTGCTGCCGCTTTACGCCACCATCGAGCGGCTTGATAAGTCCTTCCTTGAGGCAAGTCTCGATCTCGGAGCCTCCCAGTTCAACACTTTTCTGAAAGTCACGGTGCCGCTCACCATGCCCGGCATCATCACCGGCATCATCCTGGTTTTCATTCCCTGCCTGGGCTCGTTCCTGACACCGGATCTTTTGGGCGGTGCCAATGCGGTAATGATCGGAAACGTCATCGAGCGCCAGTTCAAGGCCGCCAATGACTGGCCCTTCGGCGCGGCGCTCTCCTTCATGCTGATGTATGCCACCTTCGCCGCATTGATGCTGCGGGCTTTCCTGGCCAAGCGCAGCGCGGGAGTTGATGTCTGATGGCAACTCAGCTCAAACCCGGCTCCGGCCCCCTCGACTATGGCAGCCGCCTGTGGCTGAAAATCCTCTTCGGCGTGATCTACTTCATGCTCTACGTGCCCATCGTCACGCTGGTCGCCTTCTCCTTCAACACCGACAAGCGCGGGGTGGTCTGGCGCGGCTTCACCCTCGACAACTACGTCAAGGCCTGGAACAACAGCGCCCTCATCGAGGCCATGACCAATTCGCTGATGATCGCCTTTATTTCCACCATTATCGCCACGGTCATTGGCGCCATGATCGCCCTCATGCTGTGGCGTTTCCGCTTTCCCTTCAAGGGCGCCTATGAAGCTTTCATGGGCCTGCCCATTGTCATCCCCGAAATCTGCATGGGCGTGGCGCTTCTCCTGTTCTTCAACGTGACCGGCATGATGAGTGCCGTGGTCGCCATGCCCTGGCCGCTGAACCTGTCCAATATCATCATCGCCCATGTGGCCTTCTGCTTCCCCTTTGTCGCCATCGTCGTGCGCTCGCGTCTTGTCGGTTTCAACCGGCAGCTGGAGGAGGCGTCAAAGGATCTAGGCGCCAGTGAATGGCAGACTTTCTGGAAAGTGATTGTGCCCTTCATGATGCCGGGGCTTGTCGCCGGTGCGCTTCTCGCCTTCACCCTGTCCCTCGATGATTTCGTGATCACCTTCTTCACATCCGGACCGGAGACCGTGACCTTCCCGGTCAAGGTCTATTCTCTTGTCCGCCGCGGCGTATCGCCCGAAATCAACGCGGCCTCCACCGTGCTGATCGTGATCACCGTGGCGGCAACCATAATTGCAATGAAACTCCAGGCTCCGGAAAAATCCGGCAAAGGTTGATGATGATTGATCCAATTGTATCCATTCGCGGTGTCAGCAAAAAATTTCCAGGCGGCGTGATCGCCGTCGATAATATCCATATCGACATTGCGTCGAATGAGTTTTTTGCGCTGCTTGGCCCCTCGGGCTGCGGCAAGACCACCTTGCTGCGCATGATTTCCGGATTGGAAACGCCGACGGAAGGCCAGATCATCATTGGCGGCCAGGACATGGCACTGACGCCGCCCAACAAACGCCCCACCAACATGGTGTTCCAGTCCTATGCCGTGTTTCCCCACATGACGGTGGAAGACAATGTGGCCTATGGCCTGCGGGTCACGGGCGTCTCTGAAGACGAAACCAAGCGCCGCACCGCGGAAGCTCTGGAAATGGTGAAGCTCACCCATCTCGCCAAGCGCAAGCCCGACCAGATGTCCGGCGGCCAGCGCCAGCGTGTGGCTCTGGCACGGGCGCTGGTGAAGCGGCCCAAGGTGCTTCTCCTAGATGAACCTCTGTCTGCCTTGGACGCAAAGCTCCGTGATGACATGCGCATGGAGTTGACCAGGCTCCAGGAAACCGTCGGCATCACCTTCATCATCGTGACCCATGACCAGGACGAAGCCCTCTCCATGGCCAGCCGCATTGCGGTCATCGACAAGGGCGCGGTTCAGCAGATTGCCACGCCGTCGCAGCTTTACGAGCAGCCGGCGACCCGCTTCGTGGCGGATTTCATTGGCAAGGTGAATCTGATCGACGCGAAGGTCCTGAGCAAGAAGGTGAAAGCCATCACCTGCGAGGCCATAGGCCTGGGAAAACTGACCTTTGAAACCGACAAGACCTGTGGCGACACCGTTGCCGTTGCCGTGCGCCCCGAAAAACTGAAAATCTCCAAGACCGAGCCAAAGGCCGCAG
>JBAVOA010000485.1:0-2330 GCA_049691635.1 Aestuariivirga sp.
TGTCTGCTATGTTGTGTCCCAGCCAAAATCGAGCGAAGCGGCCAAGAAGGTGAAGCGCGATCCGATTTTCTTTATCGTGACCCACATGCCGGGCCGGAGTATCAAGGGCGAAGTGTCCACCATCATCGGATATCCCTTCAAGGAAGCAACCACGGTTCAGCTCAAGGTGGGCGAGGCTGAATTCGAGCTCTTCACCAATGGCGACGGGGCCTGGGCCGATACCAAGGAAAAAGAGAAGAAAATCGTGGCGGCGATGAAGGCGGGCCAGAAGTTCACAGTTACCGGCACCTCGTGGAAGGGAACGGAAACCACGGACAGCTATTCCCTGAGTGGTTTTTCCGCAGCCATGGACAAGATCGACAGCTCCTGCAAATAAGTAGGTTATGCGGCGATTTCTGGCAGTTGTACTGGTGTTGTGTCTGCAATCCATTGGGGTTGTGGCGGAGACCCTGTGTGCGCCCATGAACTTTGAGGACAATTCCTACAGCGTGTGCCGGGTTGACTTGCGCCAGATGCAACTTGAGCTTTTCAACCTTGATGACGCAGGCGCACCGTTTGGATCGTTCAGTGCGCTGGCTGAACACCTGAGCGGACAGGGCGAGGAGCTTGGCTTTGCCATGAATGCCGGCATGTTTGACGAGGCGCTGCGGCCCATTGGCCTTTATGTCGAAAAAGGCGTCCAAGCCAAGAAGCTGAACCGGCGGGACGGCTTTGGCAATTTCCACGTGAAGCCCAATGGGGTGTTTTATGTCATGGCTGACCGGGTGGGTGTTGCGGCAACTGATACCTATGTCAAATTGAACGAAAAGCCGGATTTTGCGACCCAGTCGGGGCCGATGCTGGTGATTGACGGAAAAATCCATCCCCGCTTTTCGGAAACCAGCACGTCCTACAAAATGCGTAACGGGGTCGGCATGCTGGACGGGCACACGGCGATTTTCGCGATCTCGGAAAACGCGGTTAATTTCTATGCCTTCGCCAAACTGTTCCGGGATGGGCTGAAATGCGCCAATGCCCTGTTTTTCGACGGCACCGTGTCGAGCCTTTACAGCCCGGAACTTGGCCGGAATGACGGATTTGTGGCTCTCGGGCCTATGGTCGGCGCGGTTAAAGTGAAGTAAGACGCGCGCCATGGTGATCCTTTTGCAACCACAAGCCGCAAGCCCCGCGGTCTATCTGCCCAATGACCTGCGCCCCTCGTTGATGGGGCTCTCGCGGGAGGAGCTTGCCGATATGCTGGGCCGGGTGGGCGTGCCGGAAAAGCAGCGACGCATGCGCATGCGGCAGATCTGGCATTGGATCTATCATCGGGGCGCCCTGAGTTTCGCCGAAATGACCGACATTTCGCAAAATCTGCGGGTGCAGCTTGAAGACACCTTTTCCATCGGCCGCCCCGATGTGGTCACCGAGCAGAAATCAAGTGACGGCACGCGGAAATGGCTGTTGAAACTGGCGCCCGACGAGCGGGGGGCACGCCATGAAGTCGAGATGGTCTATATCCCCGAAGAGGACCGCGGCACGCTCTGCATTTCAAGCCAGGTGGGCTGTACGCTCACCTGCAGCTTCTGCCACACGGGCACCCAGAAGCTGGTGCGCAATCTCACGGCCAATGAAATCGTGGGCCAGGTGATGCTGGCGCGCGACAAGCTGGAGGAATGGCCGCACCAGATGGAAGCCAACCCCAATGCGCCGGAAAGCGGGCGCTATCTCACCAATGTGGTGCTGATGGGCATGGGCGAGCCGCTCTACAATTTCGATAATGTGAAAACCGCGATGAATATCGTGGCCGACGGCGAAGGCATCTCCCTGTCCAAGCGGCGCATCACGCTCTCCACCTCGGGCGTGGTGCCGGAAATCGTCCGGGCTGGCGAGGAGATCGGCACCGGCCTTGCAATTTCACTGCATGGCACCACCGATGAAATCCGCAACAAGCTGGTGCCGCTCAACAAGAAATATCCGATTGCAGAATTGCTTGCCGCTTGCCGGGCCTATCCCGGAGCGTCGAACGCCAAGCGGGTGACTTTTGAATACGTGATGCTGAAGGGCGTGAACGACAGTGTGGCGGACGCCAAGCGTCTGGTGAAATTGCTCGAAGGCATGCCCGCCAAGGTCAATCTCATTCCTTTCAATCCCTGGCCCGGTACGAGTTACGAATGTTCCGACTGGGATGTGATCGAGGTCTTCGCCGAAATTCTGAACAGGGCCGGCTACGCCTCACCAGTTCGCACCCCAAGGGGCCGCGATATCATGGCGGCCTGCGGGCAGTTGAAAAGCGAAAGCCAGAAGGTACGGGCGAGCGAGCGCATGGTGATAGGAACGCAGGCCTAATG
>JBAVOA010000486.1:0-1532 GCA_049691635.1 Aestuariivirga sp.
CCGTTAAAGCTGCCGTTTCAAGCGGCGACAAGCAGCGCTTTACCCTCCATGGCACCATGACATCGGGCCCGTCCTATGCAGTGGGGCTCATGCTCGCCCTCTGCCGCCACCCCTATTCATATATCCATGTCAACCTGCGCGAAGGCCAGCACAAGCAGCCCGACTATCTGGTCAAGAATCGCTACGGCCAGGTGCCGGCCCTTCGTGATGGCCAGCTTTTCCTGGTCCAGTCTGCCGCCATCCTGGAACACCTTGCGGAAACCCTGAGGAAGTTCGACGGCAAGACACCGGTGGAAAAGATCCGCATTCGTGAATGGCTGTTCTGGCAGTGGGACAAGCTTTCGGTGCCATTGTTGAGGTTGCGCGCGCGCAATCGCGGCTTCCGCCAGTTTGGTGACGAGGTTCGCACCATGTATGACACGGAAGCAAAGGCCGCCCTTGCTGTCGTTGAGCATGAGTTGGCGAAGTCCGATTGGATTGTTGGCAAAAAACCCACCATTGCGGACATTGGCATCTATGCCGTGGTGCGTTACGCGCCGGAAGCCTTGATTGACCTCACGCCCTATCCAAATGTCGTCGGGTGGAAAAAACGTATTGAAGCAATGCCTGGTTTTGGTACACCGGAACAGATTCTGCCGATGGAAAGCAGACTCCTGTAATCCCCAACGAAGGCATTCCGCGTGAACGAAACCAAAAAAAAGGTCGTCCGCAAGGCCGCGCCTGAAGCCGAAGTTGCTCCCAGGAAGAAAACGCGCCCCAGAGGCTACCTGGGCTGCATCTTGGGCTTGAGTCTGGGGCTGGCTGGACTGGCTGCGGCGCGCCTTGGTCATCTCTGGGTAGCCTTCGACATATTTTCACAATTTACGCCGCAGTTCATGTTCCTGGTCGTGGCCTTCAGCATTGGCCTGTTCATGCCCCACGGAAAAGTTCTGGCGGCTCTGGTGCTGCTGGTTGGAATGGTGGCCTCCTACAGCATGTGGCCGTATTATGTGAGTTCAAATCCTTCCATCCTGAGCACCGTCAAGGAAGGTGAACGCGAGCTGCGCGTTGCCAGCTTTAATACCTGGCTCCTCAATGACAGGATTGATGAGATCAAGACTGAAATCACCCGAATAGATGCCGACGTCATTGTTTTGATTGAACTCGGCCCCAACAAGCGGGTGATCTTTGACCAGTTGAATGCCCAATACCCCTTTCAGGCGAAATGCTCTGACACAACCCATTGCAATTTTGGAATTCTGTCCAAATACCCGCTGACCAAAATTGGCGATCGGATGATTTGGGAGGGACCGCCCTACATCCGCGCAACGCTGGGGCCGGAATTTGGCAATCTCTCGATTTACGGAGTGCACACGACCCGCTTTCCCCACAGCCGGGCGCAGTTTGAACAGGTTCGCGCTCTTGCCTCCGAATTGGACGCAGTAATGGGACATTATCTTGTCATGGGGGATTTCAATTCGACACCCTATTCGAGAGTTATCCAGACGCTTGCCACCCAGGCAAACCTTCAGCGCCTGACAAATTTGCCGACC
>JBAVOA010000487.1:0-1508 GCA_049691635.1 Aestuariivirga sp.
ACATGAAGTGTTAAGGTTAATAAGGGGTTAGCCAAATACTAAGACCGGGTAAAAACCGGGCATTTTCTGTGCAGACTTGACCCGCCCGCGACGTTTGGGCCATAAGCGCCCTATCTTAAACCGTGAAATCGCTTACCTGCATGTGTTGGCAGGAGTGGGCAGGAGGACAGCATGATTACGTTGACATTCCCTGATGGCGCCAAGCGCGAAATCGAGCAGGGGTTGAGTGCGGCACAGGTTGCCGCGGGCATTTCAAAATCACTGGAGAAAAAAGCCGTGGCGGCCATCGTCAACGGCGTGCTGGTTGACCTCAATGATCCCATCACGGCGGACGCCACGCTGCAGATTGTTACGCGTGATGACCCGCGCGCCCTGGAGCTGATCCGTCACGACTGCGCCCATGTACTGGCGGAGGCGGTGCAGGAGCTGCATCCGGGAACGCAGGTGACCATTGGCCCGGTGATCGAGAACGGGTTCTATTACGACTTCTTCCGCAACGAGCCTTTCACGACGGAAGATTTCGTCCCCATCGAGAAGAAGATGCGCGAGATCATCGGGCGCGACAGGCCGTTCACGAAAACGGTGAAATCGCGCGAGGAGGCGAAAGCGTTTTTCCGCGCCAAAGGCGAGACCTTCAAGGTGGAGCTGGTGGACACTATTCCGGGCCATGAGGACATCAAGTTCTATGACCAGGGCGGCTGGGTGGATATGTGCCGGGGACCGCATATGACGAGCACGGGGAAGATCGGTTCTGCCTTCAAGCTGATGAAGGTGGCCGGGGCCTATTGGCGCGGCGATTCCAAGAACCCGATGCTGACGCGGATTTACGGCACGGCCTGGGCCAGCGACAAGGATTTGCAGGCCTATGTGACGGCCTTGGAAGAGGCCGAAAAGCGCGACCATCGGAAGCTTGGGCGGGAGATGGACCTGTTCCATTTCCAGGAAGAGGGGCCGGGCGTGGTGTTCTGGCATGCCAAGGGCTGGACGATTTTCCAGCAGCTCATCGCCTATATGCGCAGGCGTCTGGCCAAGCTCGACTATCAGGAAGTGAACGCGCCGCAGGTTCTGGACAAGAGCTTGTGGGAAACGTCCGGCCATTGGGGCTGGTATCGCGAGGGCATGTTCCAGGTGACGTCGGCCGGCGAGGAAACGGGCGATGAGCAGATATTCGCGCTGAAACCCATGAACTGCCCCGGCCATGTGCAGCTGTTCAAGCATGGCCTGCGCAGCTACCGCGAATTGCCGATGCGGCTTGCGGAATTCGGCAATGTGCACCGCTATGAACCTTCGGGCGCACTGCATGGCCTAATGCGGGTGCGGGGCTTCACCCAGGATGACGCCCATATTTTCTGCACGCCGGAGCAGATGGCGGACGAGTGCCTCAAGATCAATGACCTGATCCTTTCGACCTACAGGGATTTCGGTTTCGAAGAGATCGTGGTGAAGCTTTCGACGCGGCCGGAAAAGCGCGTGGGCACCGACGCGGACTGGGACCGGGCCGAAGAGAT
>JBAVOA010000488.1:0-3742 GCA_049691635.1 Aestuariivirga sp.
GTATTATTCCGATCATTCAAGCGACTCAGAATTTATAAGACGTTGATTCGTGCGTCTAAATCAATAATAATTGGTTACTTTTTCCCTGTTTCCGGATGTCATGCGGAGGCTCAGGAAGGTTCGCGTAAAGTTTAGGAGCCCCCCCGTGCCCAATGAACCAGTGGTCAGCGGCCGCGAAGCTGCGTACTCGCCAGATGCCGCGCCGAGAGGGGATGCTGCAAAGGTCCGTGATCAGGAAATCGAGATCAAGTTCCGGACGGATGCGGATGGCCTGGCGTCGCTCTTGGCCGCGCCACTGATCAAGACAGCCAAGGGCCTCCAAACTGAAAATCTTACGGCTAGGTATTTTGATACCCCTGCGAATGCCTTGAGAAAACAAGGAATCATACTGCGGGTCCGGAAATCGGATGATGCCCTGCCCGTGCTGGGGATGAAGGCGCCGGGTACTGCCACTGATGGACCCTTTCACCGTCTGGAAGTTGAGGTCAGTTCACCCGGACTCAAACCTGATCTTGCCCTCTTCGACAAGGCCACAAGAAAGTTTCTGACGTCTATCATCGGCGATCAGCCGATCGGGCCAAAATTCAAGATGCAATTCCAGCGGCAAAGCGGTCTCGTCACACACGGCGTCTCGGCAATCGAAATCGCCGTGGACCAGGGCCATATCGTTTGTGGCAAGCAGCGTGTGCCGTTGGGTGAGGTTGAACTTGAGCTGGTGTCTGGAGACAAGGCGGATCTTTTTGACCTGGCAATGAAGCTGGCAGAGGAGTTTCCCCTGCGCCTCGATTTCGTCAGCAAGGCAGAAAAGGGCTTCCAGGCGCTCCTTCGGGAAAAGCCTTGCCCGGTCAAGGCAGAGCCCATGGACTCAAGATCATGGCTCACAATTGATGATGCGGTGACAGCCATCCTTTCCAATACGCTGACACAATACGTGGCGAACTGGGCTTGCCTGCGCGGCACCGATGATCCGGAGTCGGTTCACCAGATGCGGGTAGCGCTTCGGCGCATGCGCTGTGGCCTGGCAATATTCCAACGCGCATTGCCCCATGCCGCTTTTGACGTTTTGCGCGAGGATGCCGGACGCCTGGCTTCGGCCTTTGATCCGGTTCGAAACGCCGATGCCTTTCGCATGTCGGTGCTGCAGGGTCCGCTGGCGAGTGCCGATCGTCCGGAAAACTGTGATGCCGTGCGGGATATCCTGGAGAAACAGCGCGTTGCAGCTTACGGGCGCGCGCATACCGAGGTAGAAAGCTTTGCCGCGACGGCGTTCGTGCTGAAAGTGCAAAATTTTCTGGCGCGTCATGCTTGGAGCGAACTGCCTGCAGGAACTGAATCATCCCAGCGGCAGATGCCGCTCAAGGAATTTTCCAGGGCGGTGCTCGACCGGCAAAGAGCCCGCGCCGCAAAACGGGGAAAAGAGGTCATCCTTCTTTCCGACGAGGCACGCCACAAATTGCGCATTGCCCTTAAGAACCTGCGCTACAGCGTGGAATTTCTTGGCGCCTTGTTTGTGCGGTCCAGGCGGAGACGGACTTATCTGAAAAAGATGTCCGCTTTGCAGGACCTGCTCGTCAATCGCAACGACATTGTCGTTGCCATGTCATATGTGGAACAACTTCGGTTGGAGACCGGCCCGGAAATGGAGCGCGTCCTGGGCTTTGTCCTGGGTTGGTATGCGCGGGAAGCAGCCGTTGCCGATGAGGCAATCGGCAAGTCCTGGAAAAAGTTCAAGCGCGCGGACATCTTCTGGAACTGACATTTTCGGGCATTGAAAACTGTCATTGAGAATTGCTTGTGCCGCGTATGAACACTCGCTGCATCGTGGCGAAATTGTGCAGGGCAAAATTAAATTTTCGTAACTTGCTGCATTGCGATCGTGCCGCCAATTTACCCGTTGTCCGCACGTGTTTGGCGTCGGATGCCGGACTGGAGGCGTATCCGCCGGCAATTGAAATGGCCCGCGCGCGGCGTGCGGGCTGCAAAACCAAAGGAATACTGAAATGAAGAAGTTTGTTGCATTGCTGATCGCGTCTGCCGCCATGGTTGCCACGGCCTATGCCGGGGAAGTTGAAGGTGTGGTCAAGACTTTTGACCCAGCCACCAAGACCGTTACCCTCGAGGATGGCTCGGCCTATGTTCTGGCTGAAGGCGTTGCCGCTGAAGGCATCGCTGCCGGTGCCAAGGTCAAGGTAGCCTTTGATGACACAAGCAAGGCCGCGACGGCGGTTACCGTTGCCAAGTAACTTCTACGTCAGGTAGACATACGCGCGTCCAGCTTCACGGCTGGGCGCGTTTTTTTGGATTCCACGTACCCTCAGGCGTCATCGCCGTCTTCCGCGCTCCGCTTCATCCCCGTAATCATGGCCTTCACAAGATTTTCCCGGTGGCGAAAGCTGGCGAGGACTACCCCCATGAGGTGTATGAGAACCAGCCCGACCACGCCGTCGGCACTGAGGCTGTGGAGGATCTGCACCCGGTCTTCGCCGAAGTAGGCGTCCGTTGTCATCAACCATCCGCTGAAAGCTGTCATCGTTATGGCGGCCATCAGGGCAAGAATCATGATTCCACCTGCCGGATTGTGGCCGACATAACGCGCCTCGCTGCCGCTGAGGATTGCAAGCAGATAACGCAGCACATTCTTCGGGGTTTGGATGAACTGCGAGAAGCGCGAATAGGGCGTGCCAAGAAATCCCCACACCACGCGCAGCAAAACAAGCGAAGCCGCGGCATAGCCCGCCCAATAGTGGATGCTCTCGCGCCACTCCGATGTGAACCATGCCAGTGCAAAGCTCAACACCAGACTCCAATGAAACACCCTCACAAACGGGTCCCAGACGCGCATCAAGCCGATGGATCGAGGCGCGCCCGAGGTGTTATTCAAAGCTCAATTCTCGCCGGCTTCGGCCTTGTCGAGTTTCTCAAAGGTTTCGGCGTTATATGCGATATTCAGCTTCTTGCCGGCGGCATCGGTTGCGTAAACCTCGTAGCAGCCTTTCTCGACCTTGATCTTTTTCACGGTAAGGCCTTCGGTCTTGAGCTGGGTTATCAAGTCAGCCTTTGGCTTGAATTGTGCAGCAGGTGCCGTGCTGCAGGTAGCGCCGGCGGCAAGGGCTGAGCCGGTCATGAGGGCGGCAAAGGCAACTGATGTAAAAATGCGAAACATTGGCAATCTCCATTATTGTCCGGGGACGGATGGTATTGAATGCGATTGTCTCCGGGGCGAAGCGCATCCAGACGAATGTTCAAGCTCGTCGCAGAGGCATGCATAGCAGACCAATCTGACATCTTGCTGTCAGCGCCGATTACAAATTGTTCATTAAGAAAAGTTCATAAATGGCAGTGTATTGGGCATTTTACGGGGCTCGAAGGGGATCGCCGTATTGGCCTTCAACTGGCCGGACTTCGGGACTGGATTTTCCGGTTCCGAGGGCCTACATACAGTCCCGGCGGGCTGCCCGGTTTGTGCGGAACATTTTTTCCCAGGGCCTATAATCGATCTTTAGGGAGCTGTCCCTGGGCTGGACCGTGGTCTGGTTCAAACGGCGCCCACCTACGTGAGTAGGGACCCGGGATCGTCAGTTCCCACGGCCCATGGTGGCTCGCCGCTGAGTTTGAAGGACGCCATGAGTCTTGCTGAAATAAAACGCCTGGCGCGAAGCAGGGCTAGCATCATCCGAAACGACGTGCATGAGGCGGCCAAGTCGGAGGCCGGGGCGGCGCTTGCCGCACGCGGGCTTCCCGT